>NZ_JAMBEP010000006.1 GCF_023374055.1 Luteimonas galliterrae
ACTACGCCGCGCCCGAGCAGATCCGCGGCGGCCAGATCAGCACGGCGACCGATGTGTACGCGCTGGGGGCGGTGCTGTTCGAACTGCTGACCGGGCGCAAGCCGTTCAGCGATCCGCTGGCACCGCGTGAGCCGCCGCAGGCCTCGCGGGTGGCGACCGACGCAGGAGCCAATACCGGCGAACGCGCTGCGGCGCGTGCGGCCACGCCGCACACATTGCGCAAAACGCTGCGCGGGGACATCGACCGCATCCTGCGTGCAGCCCTGGATCCCGATCCCACGCACCGTTACCGCTCCGCTGCCCGCTTCGGCGAAGACCTGCGCGCGGTGGTGGCCGGCCGGGCGATCAGCTTGCGCCGCGACAGAACCTATCGAGTACGCGTGTTCTTGCGACGGCATCGGCTCGGTGCCGTCGCCGCATCACTCGCGGCGCTGGGATTGATGGCCACCACCGGATGGGCGCTATGGCAAACACAGCTGGCTACCGAACGCGCCGAAACCGCCAAGCGTGAGGCGCTGGCCGCGGAAAGCATCAGCGAGTTACTGATATCTTCATTTGCCGCGACCGATCCGACACAAAGCGACAAAGCGGGTGTCGAACCGACCGCGCGGGACGTCCTGAATACGGGCGCCGCGAAGGCTTCGGAAAAACTCGCGCAGACGCCAGCCGTACTCGGCCGCGTCAGGCTGATGCTCGGTCAGACCTATCTCAACCTGGGCGACAACGACAAGGCGGCCGAACTACTGACAGCTGCGGCCAAGGGTTACGCCCATCCATCAGTGAATCAGCCCGAGAAGACCGCCGAAGCCATCGCGATGTTGGCTCAAGTGGAACAGAACCGCGGCAACGACGCAAAGGCGGTCGAGTTGTCGCGTCGAGTGCTGGCGATCCACCAGAAACTGGGCCGTCAAGAAGACATCGCGATCAGCTACAACACCTTGGGCATGACCTTAATCTCGGCCCTGCGGTATGACGAAGCGGACCAAGCGCTGCAATCCGCCCAGAACATGGCTTTTTTCATATATGGCAACCCTTCGAAGCAATTGGCCCGCGTTCTCCACAATCGCGCCGCGTTAGCCAACAGTGCGGGGCGATATAGCCAAGCCGAACGATGGGCCCGCGAAGCCCTGGAGATGAAAGCAAAGCTGAAAGCGACGCAGAGCGCTTTCTTCACGAGCCGAACCCAGTTAGCGATGGCGATCGCTAAACAGGGGCGCCTTACCGAGGCCGAAGCCGCGCTGGGCAAGAATCTGGAATTGGCGCCGGTGGTCTATCCCGACGACGACGTCAGACTCGCTCGCGCAACCCAACGCTTGGCGATGGTGCACCACGAACGGGGCGACTTGGTGCGCGCCCAGCAAGGCTACGAGCAAGCGATTGCCGCAAACGAACGTCAGAACCTGCGCGAAGCGGCTACGGCGCATGCCTACCGTATGCTCGCCGAAGTCTTGGAATTGCGCGGCGACATCGCAGGCGCCGCACGCGCGTATCGGTCTGCCGAAGAGAGGATGGCTGAGCAGGACGGCGCATCCCACCGACTTGAGAAATGGCAGGCGATCGCGAGTCATGGCGTCTTCCTGACCCGGCATGGCAAGAGCGGCATCCCGCGCGACCGCACTGAGCAAGCGCTGACGGAATGGATCGCGATGTTCGGCCCGCAGCCGGCTACGGCCATACCGGAGGATCTGGCGGCGGCGCGGCTGTTGCTTGCGGAATATCGGCTGCTGCAGGGCGATCCGCAGGGTGCGCAGACCGCTTTGTTCGCAGATGCCGCCGCCGCGGAACAACCCTTGCTGCAAGCCCGTCGCCGTTACTGGCAGGCGCGCATCCACACCATGCGTGGTGAAAGCGCGGCCGCGCTGGTCGAGTACGCGCGCGCGATCGAACAGGCGGAAGCCGTCGCGGGTGCGGGCACGGCCCATGCGGCCCTATGGCGGCTGGATTACATCGAACAGTTGGCGAAGACGGGGCATGCCGCTGAAGCCCGTAAGCAATACGCCGCCGCGCGACCGGCGCTTGTGGCGCAACTGATGCCCGCAGCGCCGCCGATGGCGAGGATGAAGGCGCTTGCCGAGGCGATCGCGGCAGGCAACGACCGTTTCCGTCAAGTGGCGGCGACGTCGTTATAACCGCCAGGCGGATGTCGTTCAGCGCAGCGATCGCGCTCGGCGCGGCGCCTACGCCGACAGTAACGCCGCAGCAACTCGGCCAGTGGTAGGCCGTATACGACCGGCGACGGCAGCGGATCGGCGAGCGCTGTCGCCGAGAGGCATGTTCAGCGAAGGTAAGGTATCGGCCGATTGGAACTTCGGTGTAGAGCCAAAAGCTATTAAGTAAGCAGGAGCAGGGCGGTTCCGGTTAAGGAAAGCAGCCCTACCCGAGTATGAACGGACTGCAGCCTCGCTGCTTATAAGTAGCAATCTAAGCCGGACAAACACTTACGGCGGTCCTCAGACCGCCTTTCTGTCGAGCCGCTTGGTCAATTAAAGACCAGGCGGCTTTTTTTTTGCTCCCGATAAGCCTTCCGAAGAAGTCGCGCGGGGCCGTGGCCACTTTTTCGTGGCTTTCCGTCTTGTAACGCACTGTCGGCTTGCGGCAGCTATTCCTGAACAAGATAGGGAGAGGTCCCCACATGAATATCAAACGTTACGTCGCCCGTCCCACTGTGTTGGCGCTGGCCTTGCTCGCGGCAACGGCTCTGCCTGCTTACGCGGGCACCTGCGATATCGCCAACGGCGACCCCAACACCGAAGACACGGGCGGCAGCGTCAGCGCAGCCAACGGCATGGCCTGCGGCAGCAACAACGATGCCAACGCCGACGGCGCCACGGCGGTGGGCATCAACAACAATGCGCTTCCGGGAAACCCGGGAGTACAAAGTACGGCCATCGGCAACAACAATGAAGCGACCGGCCTTGGCGGCACAGCGGTTGGCTTGACCAACACGGCGTCGGGCGCGGCCAGCAGCAGCTATGGCATCTTCAACGAAGCCACCGGTATTGCCAGCACGGCCATCGGCAGCGAGAACGAGGCAACGTTCAACTCCGCCACTGCGGTGGGCGCCAGCAACGAAGCCAATGCGGACGCCACCACGGCGGTGGGCTTCGACAACACCATCCAAGGGCCCAACGGCACCGGCACGCACAGCCAGGCTTACGGCTCGTCCAACGGCATACTGAACGATAGCGGTTCTGCCACCGCGCTGGGCGCCTTCAATTCCATCGGCGCGATGCAGGCCAATAGCAACGGAAGCACGGGAGTCGGTTTCAGAAACACGGTCAATGGGGCCGATTCTACGTCCGTGGGCAGCGAAAACTCCGTCACTGGCGATGACTCCAGCGTGGTCGGTTCCGACAACCGCGTAACCGGCAATGAAAGCACGGCCGTTGGCGCCGATAATTTAATCATCGGCGACGGCAATTCCACCTTTGGCGCGAATAACACGATTCCGATCGATGCAAACGGGGTAGCGTTCAACCAGTCCACGGCGATCGGTTGGACGAACACCGTCCAGGCCAACCAAGCCACTGCAACCGGCCATACTAATACGGTCTCTGCCGACCAGGCTTCGTCGTTCGGTTTCCACAACACGATCGAGGCAACGGGCGTCAGCAGCACGGCGGTTGGCAGTGAGAACACGGTCAGCGGTGCCTTCAGCATGGCAACAGGCCACAACAATACGGTCGCAGCCGGCCAGGCTTCGTCGTTCGGTTTCCACAACACGATTGGCGCAACCGGCTTCAGCAGCACGGCGGTCGGCGGAGAGAACGACGTCAGCGGCGCTACCAGCTTGGCGGCAGGTTTCAACAATACGGCGAGCGGCGATTCCAGCACCGTGGTAGGTATCGACAACATCGGCAGCGGCTTGGGCAGCACGGCGATCGGCAACACTAACGGTCTTCTCGGTTCCGGACAGGAAAGCGTAGCGGTGGGTTTTGCGAACAACGCTACGCAGCTGCAAGACACGGCGATGGGCGTTGGCAACCAAGCTAGCGGAGGCTTCAGCACCGCCGTCGGCTTCACCAACTTCGCCACTAACGCCAACGCTTCGGCGCTGGGCAACGGTAACAACTCTTCTGGCGAGCGCGCCACGTCGATGGGCTTTGGCAATGTGGCTCAAGGCGCCGACAGCTTCGCGGCCGGTTCCGGCAGCATCGCCGCTGCAGACCGCAGCGCAGCGATCGGCGCGGGCGCTATGGCTCAAGGCGTGGATAGTTTTGCCGCCGGTTCCGGCAGCACTGCTGCTGCGGACGGCAGCGCCGCGATCGGCTCCGGCGCTCAGGCACAGGCGGCCAGTAGTGTGGCTGTGGGCGCAGGCGCCGTGGCCCAGACGGCCGGTAGCGTGGCGGTGGGCTCCGGTGCCCAAGCGCAGTCGGATAACTCGGTGGCTTTGGGCGCCGGTTCGGTGGCCAATCGCGCGAACAGTGTGTCGGTGGGTACGGCGGGCGCGGAACGCCAGATCACCAACGTCGCCGCCGGTACGGAACTGACCGATGCGGTCAATGTCAGCCAGTTGAATGATGCGGTCGGCGGTCTCGGCGATGTGGTCAACAACCTCGGAGACGTGGTCAACAATCTCGGCGACCAGTTCAACGGGTTCAAGAACGAAGTCAACGACAAGTTCGCGCAGTTCGACAAGCGCCTCAATGCAAGCGGCGCCATGGGCATCGCGCTGATCATGTCGGCCTCGAGCAGTGCGGGTCAGAACAACCGCAACCGTCTCGCGGTGGGTACCGGCTATCAGGGCGGCCAAGCTGCCCTTGCGGTCAGCTACCAGCGGCTGATGGACGAGAAGAGCACCTTCACCATCGGTGGCACGTGCGCAGGGCATGGCAAATGCGGAGCTGGCGCCGCTGTCGGCTTCGGCTGGTAAGCCCTGACGGGCGGCGCGGGGAATATCCGCGTCGCCCACTCGCTCACACATTCTCGTTTTGCCCCGACGGCCGACGCATATTCCCCCGAAGTTGCCGAAGCCGTCGGGGCATCTGATCAGGCAGGACCTGCCATGAATCGCGCCACCGCACGTATCGCTCGAGCGTTGCCCGTCGACAAGTTGCAGCCCGCCTACCCTTTGTGGCCGGCGGCCAACGGCACTTTCGCGCCGAGCCCGCGTCGAGAGCTTCTCCAGATGCGCAAGCTGAAATACCACGTCAACGTCAGCGTGGACGGTTTCATCTTGAGCCAAGGGGAAGGCTTCGATGCGTTTCCGCACGGCGACGAATCGGCGCAGTACCTGCAGTCATTGCACGCTTACGGCATCGCCCTAATGGGCCGGCGCACGTACGAGGCCAGCCAGAAGACGGGCATCGACGATCCGTATCCGCACCTGATGAGCTATGTCTTCTCGCGCTCGTCATCCGTGCGGACGAACCCGCAGGTGGAGCTGGTGCGGGACGAGGCCACGGATTGGGTGCGGCGGATGAAGGCGTGCCCGGGCAAGGATCTGTACTTGTGCGGCGGTGCGGATCTGGCCGCGTCCTTGTTCAAGGCCGGTCTGATCGACGAGGTCATCCTAAAGGTAAACCCGTTGCTGAAGGGAGCCGGCAGGAGATTGCTGTCCGGCCTCGAAACGGAAATCGCGTTGGTCCACAACAGCAGTGCCGCCTACGACGACGGCGTGGTGATGCTGACTTACCGCGTGCAAAAGAACGATGTCGGCCAGCCGATAGCGGGCGGAATCGCCCGTGTCGCGACATCCATGCATTCGTAAAACATATTCGTCCATCCACCATTCAAGGCCTTCTTGGCCTTGAACACCGAGCTGGAGGTTGTGTCGCGACCGAACAGCGAAGGAGTTGATATGAAAAAGCTGACTATGTTCTTGCTGGTTGCGGCGTGCTTGGGCACGGCCGGATGCCAGCGTCCCCTGCACGCCGATTCGGCGGTGCTCAATGGCGCGGTGCCGCGCTGCCGCGTGTTGCTGTCCGAGGCCCGCTTGGAATACCGCGAGCAGGCCCGGAAGGAATGCGATGCGGTGCAGACGCCGGAGCAGCGCAAGCGCAGCGGCGGCTGCGCGATCATGAATTACATGAGGTTTTGCTCGGATGCCGTCATCGCCGGGCGCGGACTGGCGGAACCGCCGGTCGAAAGGATCGAGAAGTAATTCCTGTTGCGGGCGGCCAATCAACACTCTCCCGGTCGCCTCTTCCATCGCGCGGTAGGCATCCCCCCTGCCGCGCGATGCCTTATTCGAATATGCCGTACTTTTTTGTAGAGCGGAGCTTGCTCCGCTGCTTTCAAAGCCCTCCCCTTCAAGGGGAGGGTTGGGTGGGGATGGGTTTGACTTTGAATGCGATCTCAGCCGCAAATTCAAACCCATCCCCATCCCGGCCTTCCCCTTGAAGGGGAAGGAGACTATCAAGAGCTGCGACGCTACAACGCTCTACAGGACGCTATCGAGTCGTTTTTCATTCCGTTCTCGATGATAGGCGGCGGGGAATCACAAAGCCGCGGGCAAGCGAAAGAACGCGCGCGCAGCCGCCGTGGTCGCCGCCGCCACGGCTGCGGTGCTTTCGCCGCGATCCTTTGCCAGCTCCTCGACGATATGCGCCAAGTACATCGGTTCATTGCGCCGATGGGAGGGTTGCGGCTTGACCGTGCGCGGCAACAGATAAGGCGCGTCGGTTTCGATCATCAGGCGGTTGGCCGGTATCGACTTCACCAGTTCGCGCAGGTGCAGGCCGCGGCGCTCGTCGCAAAGCCAACCGGTGATGCCGACGTACCAGTCCTGATCCAAGTAGTCGAACAATTCTTGCCGTGTGCCGGTGAAGCAATGCACGACGGCGGGGCCGAGCCGGCCGTCGAAATTCTTCATCGCCGCCATGAAATCGGCGTGCGCGTCGCGCTGATGCAGGAACAGCGGCTTGCCGGTATCGACGCCGATCTGCAGTTGTCGCTCGAAAGCCTTACGCTGGGCGGGGCGCGGCGAGAAGTCGCGGAAGTAATCCAGGCCGCATTCGCCGACCGCGACCACTTCCGCATGCGCGTGCAAGGCGCGAATCTCCGCATCGGCTTCGTCGGTGTACTCGACCGCATGATGCGGATGGACGCCGGCGGTCGCGTAGAGAAAGCCCGGATGCGCCTGCGCAAGCGCCAAGGCCTTCGACGAGTGCTCGCGGCTGGCGCCGGTGACGACCAGCTGGGATATGCCCGCGTCGCGGGCGCGCTGCAACACCGCATCGCGGTCGTGGTCGAAGCTGTCGTGAGTGAGATTGGCGCCGATGTCGATCAAATCCATGCGCGCAATGTTAGCAACCGTTCCTGCCCGAAGCGACGAATCACTCCCTCTCCCGCTTGCGGGAGAGGGCTGGGGTGAGGGCGCGCGACGCATCAGATCGCGTCAAACCTCCATGAGGTTAAGTGCTTGACCCGACGTTCGACGCTACAGTCGGTTGCGCGCGCCCTCACCCAATCCTCTCCCGCAAACGGGAGAGGGCTACAGCCGCCGACCACCGCGGCCAACGCGTATCCTTGCGCGCGTGAGCAGACCTGCCTTCCCCATCGATGTCCTGTTGCCGGATATCCGGCAAAGCCTGGCCGTCCATCCGCGCCTGGTGCTGGAAGCGCCGCCCGGCGCAGGCAAGACCACGCAGGTGCCTCTGGCGCTGCTCGATGCCCCATGGCTGGAAGGCCGCAAGATCGTGATGCTCGAACCGCGCCGCGTCGCCGCGCGCGCCGCGGCCGGCTTCATGTCGCAGCAGCTGGGCGAATCGGTCGGCGGCACGGTCGGTTACCGGATTCGCTTCGATAACCAGATCTCCGCGCGTACCCGCATAGAAGTGGTCACCGAAGGCATCCTGACGCGCATGCTGCAGGACGATCCGACGCTCGACGGCGTGGGCGCGCTGCTCTTCGACGAATTCCACGAACGTCACCTGGCCGGCGATCTCGGCCTGGCACTGGCCCTGGACGTACAAGCCTCGTTGCGCCCGGATCTGCGCATCGCGCTGATGTCGGCCACGCTGGACGGCGAACGCCTGGCGCAGTGGCTCGATGCGCCGCGGTTGTCGAGCGCGGGCCGCAGCTTTCCGGTGGAGGTAGGACATTTCCCTGCGCGGCGCGATGAATCGCTCGAAGTGCAGGTCAGGCGCGCCATCGAACACGCTCTGGCGCAACATCCAGGCGATGTGCTGGTGTTCTTGCCGGGGCAGCGCGAGATCGCGCGCGTCGAAGCCGGCTTTAGCCCCTCTCCCACCGGGAGAGGGGTTGGGGAGAGGGTACGGCGAAGCGACGGAAATTCGGACATCGGAGGCTTCGCCGAACCCTCATCCGACGCTTCGCGCCACCTTCTTCCGGAGGGAGAAGGAAAAGCGCAAGGCATCGTAATGCTGCCATTGCACGGCGAACTGCCGATCGAAAAACAATCCGAAGCGCTGCGGCCCGATCCGCAAGGCCGCCGCCGCGTGGTGCTCGCGACCAACGTCGCCGAGTCGAGCGTGACGCTGCCAGGGGTACGCATAGTGATCGACGCCGGTTTGGCGCGCGAACCGCGCTACGACCCCAATTCCGGATTCTCGCGGTTGGATGTCGTCGCGATCTCGCAAGCCTCCGCCGATCAACGCGCCGGCCGCGCCGGCCGCGTCGCCGAAGGCTGGGCGTACCGGTTGTGGCCGCAGTCGCAACGGCTTGAGCCGCAGCGCCGGCCGGAGATCGCGCAGGTCGAGCTCGCCGGACTGGCTTTGGAGTTGGCTGCGTGGGGCAGCGATGCGTTGCGTTTCGTCGATGCGCCGCCGCCGGGAGCGATCGCAGCGGCGAAGGATCTGCTGCACCGGTTAGGCGCGCTCGACGGCCGACGCGCCATCACGCCGTTGGGCCGCCGCATGCTCGCGCTGGGCACGCATCCGCGCTTGGCGGCGATGCTGTTGTCGCCGCACGACGAACGCGAGCGCACGCTGGCTTGCGACCTGGCGGCGCTGATCGAAGCGCGCGATCCGCTACCGCAAAGAGGCGTGCAGCGTTCCGACGCATGGGCCGAACGTTGGCGCGCGCTGGCGGCATTCCGATCGGGCCGCGTCGCCGGCGACGCCAATCGCGGCGCATTGGCCGCCATCGATGCCGCGGCCAAGCAATGGCGTCGACGCCTGCGCATCGGCGCCAAGCCTGTCGACGATGCGCCCGCGCATCTGCTGGGCGATGTGCTGCTGCACGCTTTTCCGGATCGCATCGCCTATCAGCATGTCGGCGATCCGCTTCGTTACCAGCTCGCCAACGGCCGCATGGCGCGGCTGTTCGACGACAGCGCGCTGTACGGCGAACCCTGGATCGTCGCCAGCGAATTGCGCTTCGAAAGCAAGGATGCCCGTGTCCTGCGCGCCGCGCCGCTGGACGAAGCCCGGTTGCGGCGCGACTTCCCCGAGCGATTCTCCGAAACCGACGCGGTACGCTGGGATGGCGACCGGCGCGCATTGGTCGCGTCCCGGGAAAGCCGTTACGACGGCATCGTGCTGTCGTCGCGTCCCGCCGGCCGCCCCGATCCCGCGCAAGCCGCGCAAGCGCTGACCGATGCCGTGCGCGACCTGGGCCTGGCGGCGCTGCCGTGGACCGAGGCCCTGTCGCAATGGCGCCAACGCCTATTGTCGCTGCGCGAATGGATGCCGGAACTGGCGTTGCCCGATCTGTCCGATGCGGCGCTGCTGGACACGCTGGACGAGTGGCTGCGGCCGGCGTTCGCGGGCAAGACGCGGCTCGATGCGCTCGGCGCGGAGGAGCTGTCGGCCGCGCTGAAATCGCAAGCCGATTGGAACGTTCGCCAACAACTCGACCGCTTGGCGCCGATCCGAATCGCGGTGCCGTCGGGCATGGAGCGCGACATCGAATACCGGCACGGCGAGGCGCCGGTGCTGGCGGTGAAGCTGCAGGAACTGTTCGGCCTGGCCGATACGCCGCGCATCGCCGACGGCCGCGTGCCGCTGACCTTGCACTTGCTTTCGCCGGCCGGCCGGCCTTTGCAGGTCACGCAGGATTTGAGGGGATTCTGGGAACGCACCTATCCGGAAGTGAAGAAGGAGATGAAAGGCCGCTATCCCAAGCATCCCTGGCCGGACGACCCGTGGTCGGCCACGGCGACCCACCGCGCCAAGCCCCGCGGCACGTAGGGTGGGCCTTCACCAACGCGAATCATCGTGCGCTGCGGAAATGCGGTAGCGCGATGGCGGGCCAAGGCCCGCCCTACGATGCGGGTTCAGCTGTCGGCAGAGTTCCGCCGCGGCCTCTCACATACCCTGAACGCCTCCGCCTCGACACTGCGCCCCATGACCCGACGTCAGGAAAACGCCATCATGAACAAATTGAATTCGCTGCCCGAACGTGCGCTGGAATTGGTCGGCAGCGTCGGCGACGGCATCCGCCAGGCCGTACCCAACAGCGCGATCAAGTGGGTGGAAACCGGCGCCGCCCTGACTGCGTTAAGAACCGGCACTCGCGTCGCGACGAAATTCGTCAAGCGCAATCCCGCCGTGGCGGTGGCGGCGGTCGCAGGCGCCGGCCTGCTCTGGTACGTCGCGCGGCGCAAGGCCAAGCAAGCCGAACGCAACGGCAGCGGCGCGATCGAAGGCACCTCGACGCGGGTCGAGGCCAAGCGCGCATCGCGGCCGTCCACGGCGCGCAAACGCAGCTCGCGCAGCGCCGCGACCGAATAACCGGTTGCCCGCGGAGGCAAAAACGCCGGCGCACGCCGACGTTTTTTACGGAGCGTTCGCGGGCGGGCCGCTTTCCGGCATCGTTCGCGCTTCCGGCAATTCGACGATGAAACGCGCGCCGCCGCCTTCGCGGTCCTCGTACCAGAGATGGCCGCCTACGTTGGCCACGATCTGCCGCGCCAGCGACAAACCCAGCCCGCTCGATTGCGGATCGCCTGCGGCCGCATCGCCCAGGCGCACGAACGGCTTGAACAGGTCGCGCTGCTGGTACTCGGTGATGCCGGGTCCGCGGTCCTGCGCGATCAGCTGCCAATAGCCCTGCGCGCCGCCGCGTACCCACAGCTCCAGCTCGCCCCCGCGCTGCGCGTACTTGATCGCGTTCGTCACCAGGTTCTCTGCGACCTGGCGCAGCACCAGGCCGTCGATCGCCACCAGCACCTCGTCGTTGGGCATGCGCACGCCCAGCCGCATGCCGCGCGCTTCCAACTGCATCTCGTAACGCCGCGCCAGCCATTGCAGTGCTTCGCGCAGGCTGCAGGCCGCCGGCGGTTGATCGGTCTGCGCCCGCGCGTGTTCGGCGGCAGACTGCAGCTCCAAGTAGCGGTGGATATAACCGAGCGCATCGTCGGCGCTCTCGCGGATCATCTGCAGGTAGTGCGGCACGCGCTCGGGCCGGGTGCCGCCGCTGAGCAGCAGGTCGCTGGCGAAGAGCACGCTGGTCAGCGGATTCTTGAGGTCGTGCGCGACCAGGTTGACCAGCTCCTGCCGATCGCGCGCCACGCGTTCCAGGCGATCGCGCGTCAGCTTCAGGCCGATGTGCGCGCTGACCCGGGCCAGCAGCTCTTCCGGCGTGAACGGCTTGGTGACGTAATCCACCGCACCGGCGTCGAAGGCGCGCAACAGCAGGTCGCGGTCGTGGGCGGCGGTGAGGAAGACCACCGGGATGCGCAACAGCGGTTCGCGCTGCTTCAGCTCGGCGATCAGGCCGAAGCCGTCCATGCCGGGCATCATCATGTCCAGCAGCACCAGGTCCGGCGCGCGCTGCTCGCAAAGCGCGAGTGCGGAGGGACCGTCGGCGGCGTTGTCCACTTCGTAGCCGTGCCGCGACAACAACGAACTGACCACGCGCAAGTTGGCGGGCTGGTCGTCGACCACCAGGATCCGGCCCGCATTGTTGCTGGTAACGATCATCCCGCCCCCGAAACGCGGCTATTCAGCTGCCGTGCGACGACGTTATCAGGTTCTCCGGAGCATCGGCCAGCGCGGCGTGGCTAAACGATTCAGATGTCGGCGACGCGCCATGCGCCCGGCGCCAGGTCGTCCAGCCCGTACCCCGCAATCGCGACCCTGACCAAACGCAGCGTCGGCAAGCCGACGGCGGCAGTCATGCGCCGCACCTGGCGATTGCGGCCTTCTGCGATGGTCAGCTCGATCCAGGCGTCGGGCACGGTCTTGCGCATCCGCACCGGCGGGTTTCGCGGCCACAGTTCGGGCGCGGGTTCGAGCCTGCGCGCTTGCGCGGGTGCGGTCGGGCCATCGTTGAGCGTCACGCCGCCGCGCAATGCGGACAGTTGCGCCTCGACGGGATCGCCTTCCACCTGCGCCCAATACGTCTTGGGTCGCTTGTGCTGCGGGTCGGTGAGCTTGTGCGCCAAAGCGCCGTCGTCGGTGAGCAGCAACAGGCCTTCGGAATCGAAATCCAGGCGTCCCGCCGGATAGACCCCGGACGGCAATCCGAACTCGGCCAGCGTGCGCCGCGGCGGCACGCTGCGGTCGGTGAACTGGCACAGCACGCCGTAGGGCTTGTTGAAGGCGATGAGCACGCAGTGGGATGGTTTTTTTGTTTCTGTAGGAGCGGCTTTAGCCGCGAGCTCTTGATCTTGTTATTCGCCGTCGGCAAAGAGCTCGCGGCTGAAGCCGCTCCTACAAAGAGCGATGGGCTGCGCGTTACGGCTTCACGAACCGCAACGTCATCCGGTCGCTTTCGCCGATCGCCTTGTACTTGGCGGCGTCGGCAGCGTCGTGGCGGTTGGTCGGCGGCAGGGTCCATACGCCGTTCGGGTGATCGGCGGTGTCTTTCGGATTGGCGTTGATCTCGCTCTTGGCGTCGAGCTTGAAGCCGGCATCGGTAGCGAGCTTGGTCACCAGTTCTTCGGTGAGGTAACCGGATTCCTTCATCTTTTCCAGATCGGTGCCGGGCTTGGCGCGATGGTCCGCCACGCCGAGCGTGCCGCCGGACTTGAGCACCGCGAAGAACGCCTTGAAATAGGCTTCGGCGTTGCCCGCGTCGACCCAGTTGTGCACGTTGCGGAACGTCAGCACGGTATCCGCGCTGCCGGGCGCGCCGAAAACGGGCGCCTTGGCGTCGAACTCGACCACTGCGGCCTTGCCGTAATGCGCAGCGTCGGCGGCGAACTTGTCCCGAAGCGCCTTGTTGTTGCGGCCGCCGTAACTGTTGGGATCGCTCGATTTGGCGATGGCGGCGATGTAACGGCCGTTGTCGCGGAGATAAGGCGCCAGGATTTCGCTGTACCAGCCGCCGCCGGGCGTGATTTCGACGACGGTCTGGTCCGGCGCCACGCCGAAGAACGACAGGGTTTCGCGCGGATGGCGATAGACGTCCCGCGCCGTGTTCTTGGCGCTGCGCCAGTCGCCGGCGATCGCGGCGGCAAGCGCGGCGCCGTGCTCGGCGGCGGGTTGCGTTGCGGATGCGGGCTTGTCCGCGGCGATAGCGAAGGACGCGCAGGCACTCGATAGCGCTACGACGAAAAAGGTCTTGGCGATAAGTCGCATGACGGAGCTCCGTTGAGGGGTGTTGCGAAGCGGGGCCTTAGCTTACGCGGTCGCGATGACGGTGCGTATCGCCGGCCGTCGTTCAGCCGGCGTCGCCGACCGTCGCTGGCGCTGCGCGTTCCATATGCCGCGCGTGCTCCTGCGCCTTGCCGTGCAGCCACTCGCGGAAGGCCTGCAGGCCGCGATGGGAGGCCGATCGCGGCGGGTAGACCAGATAGTGCGCGTAGTCGGTCTTCATCCGCTCGCGGGTCAGCATCACCAGCTGCCCCGAATCCAGCAGCAGGCGCGCACGAGTCAAGCGCCCGAGCGCGACGCCGACGCCGTCCAGCGCAGCGCGATGGTGCGCTTCGGAATCGTCGAAAAAGGCCACGTAGCGTGCTGGCGGTTCCATGCCGTGGCTGGCGAACCAGCGGTTCCACTGGCCGTCCGGATCGCCGAGCAGGGGCCAATCGCGCAGGTTGCGCAAGGTCGGTTTGCCCATCCGCTCGACCAGGGCGGGGCTGGCCATCGGCACGAGCCACTCGTCGAACAGGTGCTCGGCGGTGACGCCATGCCAGCGGCCGAAGCCGATCCGCAAGGCCGCATCGACGCTGGTGTCGCGGTCGAAATCCACCACCGCCGAGCTCGACTGCAGGTTGATCTCGATCTGCGGATGCGCGGCGAGGAATTCGCTCAGCCGCGGTACCAGCCAGGCCGAGGCCATCGACGGCGTGGCGCTGACGGTGAGCACATCGTCGTGGCGCGCCGCATAAGGCCGCAATGCCTGGGTGATCGCATCGATATGCGGCGCGACCCGCTCCAGCAAACGTTCGCCGTCGGCAGTGAGGCCGACCCCGCGCGAATTGCGCACCAGCAGGCGCTGGCCCAGGCGTTCTTCGAGGCTGCGCATCTGGTGGCTGAGCGCGCTGACGGTGAGGCTGAGCGATTCGGCCGCGCGCGACAGGTTGCCCAGGCGGGCGGCGGCTATGAAGCCCTGCAGGGCATGCAAAGGGGGTCGGCTCATGACGTATGCCTTGAATGAAATTCAAGTAAGATTTGCAAAAGCGTCGCTTTTCGTTGGCAAAGCATGCGCCTATCTTTGATTTCACTCAAGTGAACTCGAGGTCAGGCCATGAACATCTACACCGGATTATTGTTCCAGCACGGCCATATCCAGGATCCGCAGCTGGCCTTGTCGTTGGCCGGCGGCGAAGACCGGCCGGCACAGGCACCGAGCCATCGGGCATCGCAGGATCGGCGTCCGGCACGGAAGGAAAAGCACGCCTCATTCAGGCGAGGCGCGATCTTCGCGGTGTGCTCGACCGCGTTGTCGCCGTTCCGCTGATGGCCGTCCAAGCTCCCGCACCGGCGCGGCCCATGAACCGGGTCGCGCTGACCACCATCGCACCGGAGATCTACCGCAAGCGATTGCTGGTGGAAGGCTATTTCCGCAGCGAGGTCACGCACGACGCACTGCTGGCCTACTTCGCGAGGATCACCGGCGAACTGGGCCTGCGCACTTACGGCGAGCCGATCATCCATCGCACAAGCGGCGAAGGCAAAGCCGCCAACGAAGGCTACGACGGTTTCGTGCCGTTGATCGACTCGGGCATCTACATCGCCGCCTGGATCAATCCGCGTTTCCTGTCGACGGTGATCTATACCTGCGCCGATTTCGACGAGGACCGCGCGGTGGAAGTGGTGCGCGATTTCTTCCGCCTGCGCGAGCACCAGGCCGCCATCTTCTGACGCCGCACGAGGAACGCACGTGATCGCACGCATCTGGCATGGCATCACTCTGGCCGCGGTGGCCGACGGCTATCTCGCCTTCCTGCGCGACCGCGCGGTAAAGGACTACGGCGCCACGCCCGGCAACCTGGCGGTGCACATCCTGCATCGGCGGGAAGGGCGGCTCACGCATTTCATTACGCTGACCCATTGGGAATCGATGGAAGCGGTCCGCGCCTTCGCCGGCGAGGACATCGCGCGGGCCAAGTACTACCCCGAGGATGCCGGTTTCCTGCTCGAGTACGAGCCGACGGTGCAGCACTACGAAATCGAAACGTATCCGGCTGCGATTCGGAAACGAAGCCCGCATGATCCACCGATCTAGCCGTCGATCTCTAGTCGTCATCCTCGCGAAGGCGCAGATCCAGCACCTTGCTCTGTAGAGCGGAGCTTGCTCCGCTGCTCTTGCTCTTAGGCCGTTTACTCTTAAGCCGTTTGCTCTCAGAGCCGTCATCCCAGCGAACGCTGGGACCCATTTGCTTTCGCTCTTGCTCTTGCCCTTAAGCCGTCATCCCGGCGAAGGCCGGGACCCAGGCCCGCGTCCTCGCGGCTTGCGCTGCGACTCGCGCCATGGACAAAAGCTTCCGGCTGCGCCGGGTCACTTTCTTTGTTGGCCCAAAGAAAGTAACCAAAGAAAGGGCCCGAAGCTGAAGTGATTCGTCGCGTCTGAACGTCCGCCAGCGGCCTGGCTTTCGTCGCGGGTGGCCTTCTTACGCAGGTACTAGATTTTGATTCGTAGCGCATGGGTGACGTGGCTTTTGCGGATTTGCGCTAAGGAGGCGTTCGGGTCGATCGCTTCGGATCCAAGTGCCGGAGCGACGGAAGAGGTCCGAACGGCGGCGCAAGGGTCAAGAACACATCCCTGCCCGCCGCCGTAATGCCTTTCAAGAAACGCAGGATGGGTTGAGCGAAACGATATCCATCGCGGTTCGCCTGCCATGGGAGATGGGTATCGCTCGCTCAAGCCATCCTATGCCCTCGGTGCCGATGCGCCTCCCGAGACGGCAATATCAAAATTTCTTACAAAAAAATTGGGATGGAGATTCCATCTTGAAGATCTTCTGCGATTTCAAGGGGCCACCGTTCGCGGCGCTTTTCGTCTTTTAAGGCAGCACGGCTCCTGATGAGCCCCAAGCAACTGCAAAGCCAGTTGCAACCATGGAGGGCTGCCTTCATGCCAGATATCTTGTTGCGGATTGTCGAGGGCGCATACGTAGCGCTATACCGGCACGATGCCAGCCTGGCCCCGGAAGTGCTGCCCACGCGCGGCCATCTCTACGTCTATAGCGGCGGCTTCGAATGGGGGCGTGGCGATGCCGCGGCCCTGAACCTGAGTCATGCGATCGTCGGTAAGATCTTCGAATTCGACGGCTATTCCAAGCCGGAACTCAAGCATCTGGCGCGGCGGCTGCACAGCGAGCTCATTTCCAAGCTGGACCGCGAGGCCGAGTACGACATACGGGTCGACAAACTGAAGCGACTCCTCGGTTGAGACCACCGGCGCAGCGCCGAAAAGCGAAGGCCCGGCGTTGCCGGGCCTTCGGTCGTGCCTGAGCGCCCGCGCCTCAGAGATGCTTGATGATCTCGTCGGCGAACTCGCTGCACTTCACTTCGGTGGCGCCGTCCATCAGGCGCGCGAAATCGTAGGTGACGCGCTTGGAGCCGATCGCCTTGTCCATCGCGGCGATGATCGCGTCGGCCGCTTCGGTCCAGCCCATGTAACGCAGCATCATTTCGCCGGACAGGATCACCGAACCCGGATTGACCTTGTCCTGGTTGGCGTACTTGGGCGCGGTGCCGTGGGTAGCTTCGAACACGGCGTGGCCGGTCACGTAGTTGATGTTGGCGCCTGGCGCGATGCCGATGCCGCCGACCTGCGCGGCCAGCGCGTCGGACAAATAATCGCCATTGAGGTTGAGCGTGGCGACCACGTCGTATTCCTTGGGCCGCAGCAGGATCTGCTGCAGGAAGGCGTCGGCGATGGCGTCCTTGATGACGATGCCGGCGCCCGGCTTGCCTTCGGGAATCACGTGCCACGGGCCGCCGTCCAGTTCGACCGCGCCGAACGCTTCGCGCGCGACCTGGTAGCCGAAGTCGCGGAACGCGCCTTCGCTGAACTTCATGATGTTGCCCTTGTGCACCAGCGTCACCGACTTGGCGCCGCTCGCGATCGCATACGTGATCGCGCTGTGCACCAGGCGTTCGGTGCCCTGGTAGCTGACCGGCTTGATGCCGACGCCGACCTGCACCTTGCCCGGGCGCGCCGGCATGCCGATGCCCTGCAGCTGCTTGTCCCAGGCGTCGACCTTGTCCTGCGTGCCGAAGCGGATCTTATCGAAGGACTTGGGGAATTCCTTCTGCAAGAAGTCCAACACCTTCTGCGCATCGGCGCTGCCGGGTTCGAATTCGATGCCGGCGTAGATGTCTTCGGTGTTCTCGCGGAAAATCGTCATCGACACGTCGCCGGGCTTCTTGACCGGCGAGGGCACGCCTTCGAACCAGCGTACCGGGCGCAGGCAGACGTACAGGTCCAGCATCTGGCGCAGCGCGACGTTGAGCGAGCGGATGCCGCCACCGACCGGGGTGGTCAGCGGGCCTTTGATCGAGACGAGGTAATCGCGGCAGGCGTCGACGGTGGCGTCGGGCAGCCAGTTGCCGGTGGCGTTGAAGGCTTTTTCGCCGGCCAGTACTTCCATCCAGTGGATCTTCTTCTTGCCGCCGTAGGCCTTGGCGACTGCGGCGTCGAGCACGCGCACGCTGGCGCGCCAGATGTCGGGGCCGGTGCCGTCGCCTTCGATGAAGGGGATGATGGGTTGATCGGGAACGTTGAGGCCTTGGGGGGCCTTGGTGATCTTGGCGCCGCCGGCCGGCGGGGTCGGGTGGGACGAATCGGACAAGGGGAGTCTCCTGCGGTGCCGCGCAACGTACGGCGCGGGCGAGACCGGTATTGTCGCGATTTGTGGGGCGCGGGGCAAAGCCGGCCGCCCCGGCGGTACCCTCTCTCGTTTTGTAGAGCGGGGCGTGCTCCGCTGCTCTTCGCTCTTAAGCCGTTCGCTCTTAAGCCGTTCGCTCTTAAGTCGTTCGCTCTTAAGCCGTCATCCCAGCGAACGCTGGGACCCATGTTGCTCTTGCCCCCTTAGCCGTCATCCCGGCGAAAGCCGGGATCCAGGCCCGCGTGCTCGTGGGCCTCGCTGCGACTCGCGCCATGGACAAAGGCTTCCGGGCTGCGCCCGGGTCACTTTCTTTGCTGGCCCAAAGAAAGTAACCCAAGAAAGGGCCTGAACTGCGGTGCGATGGTCGTACCTGTAAGTCCGCCAGCGGACCTGCTTTCGTCGTGGGTGACCTTCTTACGCAGGTACTAGATTTTGATTCGCAGCGTATGGGTGACGTGGCTTTTGCGGAGTTGCGCTAAGGAGTAGTTCTTGTCGATCGCCTCGGATCTGAATATCGAAGCGACGGAGGAATCCCGAGGGCTGGCGAGCGGTGGCCAAGCACACGGGGTAACCCCATCGCCGGGATCCCTTCCAAAGGCCCTTTTTCTTTGGTTACTTCTCTTTTTGGGCCCCACAAAAAGAAAGTAACTCGGCCGCGTTTTTAGCGGACGAAACCCCGGCCTGAAAGGCCGGCAGGTCGCGAGAACCCATCAGCAAAGGCAGCGGGGCAAGCTCCGCTCTACATCTTCGCGGGAATGACGGCTTAAGAGCACAGCGAAAGCAAGATGGGTCCCAGTGTTCGCCGAAATGACGACCAAGAGCAAAGCGGCATATGCCGCGTAGAGACAAAAAAGGGCGCGGCTCGCGCCGCGCCCCGTTGCTGCCCCAAAGCGGGAAGCGTTATCCGATTACTTCACTTCGATCGCCTGCTGCGTGCCCGCAGGCGCGCCGTTCAAGGTCACGTCGACGGTGTACTTGCCGGCCGGCCACGGATTGGCGTTGCTGAACTCGATGTTGGTGGTTTCCGGGCCGCTGGTGTTGATCGTCTGCTTCTGCTCGCCGGCGACCTGTCCGTCCTGGAAGGTCAGCTTGGCGCCGACTTCGACGTTGCTGGCAGCGCCGTCGGTCTTGACCGAAGCGATGATCTTGTCGGTGGGCTTGAACGTGGTCACGGCGGCGACCGACTTGTCGGCCGCGGCGGTGGTGCCCACGGTCACGGCGCTGACGGTGGCGGCCGGCGCGGGCGGCGCGGCTTCGGGCATCGGCGCGGGTTCGGTGGCGGCCGGCGGCGGCGTCGCGGCGACCGGTTCTTCCTTCTTCTTGCAGCCGACCAGCGCCACGGAGCCGGCCAGGGCCACGATCAGTGCGTACGAGAGCGTTTTACGGTTCATGAGGATGTCCTTGGAAGGCGGATGGGGATAAGGATCGATCGCGCTTTGCGATCAGGATTCTTCGGCGGGAATCTTCAGCACCTGGCCCGGCTTGATCCGGTCGGGATCGTCGAGCTGGTCGCGATTGGCTTCGAAGATCGCGTTCCACTTGCTGGCCTTGCCGTAGAACTGCTTGGAAATATGCGAGAGCGTGTCGCCCTTCTGCACGGTATAGGTCTGCTCCGGCGATCCCACTTTTTCCGCAGTGGTATCGACCTTGGCGGTGACGCCGGAGAAATCGGCCTTCTCCACCTTTTCCGCAGTGGTGTCGACTTTGGCGCTGACGCCGGAGAAATCGGCTTTCTTCTCGTTGCTCATGTAGGGGCTCCTTACCCGGACGCGGTCTGGGTCGCGCCACGTTTGCACGAACCTTGTTAAGAAGGCATTGCGGCGCCGTGAACGCCGCGTGCAGGCTTCACTGCCGCAGGTCGCGCCCTTGCCGGGGCGCGGCCGATCCCGGCGTCGCCCGCCAGGGGTTGATGTCCAAACCCCCGCGGCGGGTATAGCGCGCCTCCACCGACAACGCTTGCGGACGGCAATGCGCCATCGTGTCGACGAAGATGCGTTCGACGCATTGCTCGTGGAATTCGGCGTGATCGCGGAACGAGACCAGGTAGCGCAGCAAGCCGGCGCGATCGATCCGCGGGCCGCGATAGGCGATGCGCAAGCTGGCCCAGTCCGGTTGGCCGGTGACCGGGCAGTTCGATTTGAGCAGCGACGAGCTGAGCGCTTCGTCGACGATCGTATCGGCATCCGCCTGCAGCCACTGCGCGTCGGGCGGGCCGTAGCTGGCGATGTCGATGTCCAGGCCGTCGATCGATTCGGCTGCGTCGTCCCCGATCTCCGGCAGGCCGAACGCCACGTCGACGGGGGCGCCGGCCGCGCGCGACAGGTCGGTCGCGATCGTGGACAGCACCGCGTCGTCGTCTTCGAAGCGGTGCGCGTTGAACGAGTTGAGGTAAAGCTTGAGCGATTTGGATTCCACCAGGTTCGGCGAATCGAAAGGCACGCGCAGCGTGGCGGTGGCCACGCGCGGCTTGCCGCGCGCGTCCAGCCAGCTCAGTTCGTAGGCGTGCCAGCGGTCGTGGCCGATGAAAGGCAACGCAGCGGCGGGCAGGTCGAGCGCCGTGCGGCCGACAGCGCGCGCGATGGGGAACAGCAGCGAAGGGTCGTAGTGCGCGGGGTAGGCGACTTCGCGGCCTAGGGGGAGGGTGGAGGTCATGGCTTATTTTAGGCCTGCGGCGCTGATACGTGTTTTTTGTCGGCAAGAGGCGCACGTCCTGCTGTTTCCTCTCCCCTTGCGGGAGAGGATGCCCGAAGGGCAGGAGAGGGGAACGCGAGCGGAGCGAAGCGTGCTTTTGCAGTTCTTGTTGGATGGCGCGAAAAGCCGGACCCTCTCCCTGGCCCTTCGGGCCTGTCCCTCTCCCGTAAAAGGGAGAGGGGACAAGCAGAGCTTCGCCTTATTTGGAGTCGCTGCTTGTGCCGTTCAAATAGTCCAAAGCCACCTGCAGCATCGCGCGCGTGCCCAACTTCAGCGCCGATTCGTCCAGAAAAAATTCTGGCGAGTGATTGCTCGGCGCCTTCGACGCATCCTGGCCTTGGGGCGTGGCGCCGACAAAGAAGAAGAGGCCGGGTGCTTGGCGGGCAAAATAGGAGAAATCTTCCGAGCCCATCACCAGGGGCATATCGACCACGTTGCCTGCGCCGGCCGCTTTTTCCAGGCTGGGCCGCATGCGCGCGGTCAGCGCGGGATCGTTCACGGTGACCGGGTTGCCTTGCGCGTCGAGCGGAATCTTGGCGTCGACGGTGGCGCCGTGCGCCGCGGCGACGTGCTCGGCCAAAGTCTTCAGCCGCGCGAACACGTCTTCGCGCATGCCGGTGTCGAAGGTGCGGATGGTGCCGATGGTCTGCACCTGGTCGGGAATGATGTTGTGGCGCACACCGCCCTTGATCGCGCCGAACGTCACCACCACCGGCTGCTTGCTGATGTCCATCTGGCGGCTGACGATGGCTTGCGCGTTGCCGATGATCTGCGCGGCGGCCACGATCGGGTCGACGCCGGACCATGGCCGCGAGCCATGCGTCTGCCGGCCTTTGACGGTGAGCTCGAAACGATCCGATGCCGCCATCGTCGGCCCGGCGCGCACGCCGATCTGGCCGGCGTTGAGCGTGCTGAACACGTGCAGCCCGAACACGGCGTCGGGCTTGAAATCGGCGAACACGCCTTCTTCCAGCATCAGCGTCGCGCCGCCGTCCTCGCCTTGGGGCGGGCCTTCTTCGGCGGGCTGGAAGACGAACAGCACTTCGCCCGGCAATTCGTCGCGCATCCCCACCAAGGCCTGCGCCACGCCCATCAGGATCGAAGTATGCGCATCGTGGCCGCAGGCGTGCATGACGCCTACCGTCTCGCCGCGGTAGGTCGTGGTGGCCTTGGACGCGAACGGCAACGCATTGCGTTCGGTCACCGGCAGCGCGTCCATGTCCGCGCGCAACGCGATCCGCGGCCCGGGCTTGCCGCCTTTCAGCAGCGCGACGACGCCGGTATGGGCGACGCCGGTCTTCGGTTGCAGGCCGAGCTTGCGCAGATGGTCCGCGACCAGTTTCGCGGTGCGCGTCTCGCGGTTGCCCAGTTCCGGATGCTGGTGGATGTCGCGCCGCCAGGCCAGGACCTGCGCGTCCAGCGGCGCGGCCAGGGTTTCGACGTCGGCCGCGGACACAGGGCCTGCGGCCGCCAGCGCGAAAAGCGCAGCGAGGTAAAGGGATCGCATCGATTGCCTCCATCCGGCCCGCCCCGATGCTAACCCAGCACTCGCGTCCGGGGGCGGGTCCATGCGAGTCTTCGTGCCTCGAAGGCAGAGGCGCGATATGAGCGAGCAACGACCCGCCGGCGGCATCGGCGCATTGCAGGGCG
Source organism: Luteimonas galliterrae (assembly GCF_023374055.1). Classification (NCBI taxonomy): domain Bacteria; kingdom Pseudomonadati; phylum Pseudomonadota; class Gammaproteobacteria; order Lysobacterales; family Lysobacteraceae; genus Luteimonas; species Luteimonas galliterrae. Next base: position 22,472 of record NZ_JAMBEP010000006.1, read on the forward strand.
ACGCGGCGCTGGTGCGCGCGGTCGGATCGATGGCGCTGACCGCGGCGGTGATCAACATCATCGTCGGCGCGGGCATCTTCAAGATGCCCGCGACGTTGTCCGCGCAGATGGGCGCCGCGGCGCCGCTGGCCCTGATCGCCGGCGCGCTGGCGATCCTGCCCGTCGCATTGTGCTTCGCCGCGGTCGGCAGCCGCGCGGCGGCTACCGGCGGACCGTACACCTACGCCAGCGCGGTGTTCGGCCCGTTCGCCGGCTTCATCGCCGGCGCCTTGATGTGGATCAGCAATGTCGCTTCCAGCGCCGGCGTCAGCGCCGCGCTGTCGGTGCAGGTGGCCGGCCTGTTCCCGGCGTTCGCCGAACCGGGTCCGCGCGCGGGGCTGATCGTGTCCGTCTATCTGGCGGTGTTCGCGCTGAACGCGTACGGCGTCAGGCTCGGCGCGCGCGCGATCGCGGTGCTGGCCACGCTGAAGCTGACGCCGCTGTTCCTGCTCACCGGCGTCGGCCTGTTCTTCGTCGACTGGAACCACATCAGCTGGACCGATGTGCCGTCGTGGAGCGCGATGGGCACTTCGATGGTGCTGGTGATGTTCGCCTACTCGGGCATGGAGACCGCGCTGATCCCGTCGGGCGAAGTGCGCGACGTGTCCAAGAGCGTGCCGCGCGCGACGATCGCCGCGATCCTGCTGGTAGTGCTGCTCTATCTCGGCCTGCAGGTGGTCACCCAGGGCGTGTTGGGCCCCGCGTTGGGGCAAAGCGGCGTGCCGCTGGCCGATACCGCCGGTGCGTTGTGGTCGTCGTCGGGCCGCACCGTGCTGCTGTTGACGGCGTGCGTATCGATGCTGGGCTTCCTGATGGGCAACCTGCTCGGCACTTCGCGCCTGGTGTTCGCGCTCGGGCGCGACGGCTACCTGCCCAGCGCTTTCGGCCGCGTCAGCGCGTCGCACCGCGTGCCGCTGCTAGCGATCACCGCGCACGCCGGGCTGGCCTGCGTACTGGCGTTGACCAGCGTGTTGGATGCATCGGAATTGGTGGCCGGCGGCTTCGACACGCTGGTGCTGATCTCCGGCGGCGGCAACTGCCTGGTCTACATCACCGTCTGCCTGGCGGCATGGCGCGCGCAGCGCATCGATCTGCGCGAGCGCGGCGAGCCTTTCGTGATGCCCGGCGGCGGCGCCATCCCGCTGATCTCCGTCGTGGCGATGGTCGCCATCGTCGCCACCCTGACTGCCAAGGAATGGTTGGCGCTCGGCGGCGCGCTGGCGGCGTTGATCGCGGTGTATGCGATCTTGCGGACGATGCGTCCACGCAAGTCGCCCTGATCAGAACGATAGCGGCGCCATTTGACGCGAACTTAACGTGTCGCGCACTTCCAGTGCTCTCGATGACGCAGTACGCAACACACCATCCTGACGGGCTTTTCATCTCCCCGACTTATCATGAGCGTCGCCAAGGCGCATCCGCGCGGTGCGCCATCCCCCACGATGGAGCAGGATCATGCCGTATACGTTGCCGAAACTGCCTTACGCCTACGACGCGCTCGAACCGCATGTCGACGCGAAGACGATGGAGATCCACCACACCAAGCACCACCAGACTTACGTCGACAAGCTCAACGAAGCGGTCGACGGTACGCCATTGGCCGACAAGCCGGTCGAAGCACTGATCCGCGACCTCGACGTGGTGCCGGAAGGCAAACGCGGCGCGGTGCGCAACCACGGCGGCGGCCACGCCAACCACAGTCTGTTCTGGACCGTGATGGCTCCCGACGGCGGCGGCCAACCGGACGGCGAGCTCGCCAAGGCGATCGACAGCGATTTCGGCGGCTTCGACAAGTTCAAGGAAGCGTTCACCAAAGCGGCGGTCGGGCGTTTCGGCAGCGGTTGGGCCTGGCTGGTGGTCGACGGCAAGGGCAAGCTGGCCGTCGAAGACAGCGGCAACCAGGACAGCCCGCTGATGAAGGGCGTGGGTTCGGGCAATACGCCGATCCTGGGACTGGACGTGTGGGAGCATGCGTATTACCTGAAGTACCAGAACCGCCGGCCCGATTACATCGCCGCGTTCTACAACGTGATCAACTGGAAGGAAGTGGCGCGGCGGTATGCCGAGGCCAAGAAGGGTTGATCCGCTTTTTTTGTAGAGCGGAGCTTGCTCCGCTGCTTCTGGTTTTGATGCCGCGAAAAGCCGGGCCCTCTCCCTGGCCTTCGGCCTGCCCCTCTCCCGTGAACGGGAGAGGGTTTTAATCTTCAGCCTTCGAGATTCCGCACTTGCGTCGGTCTGCCGCGCGCATCGAGCGCGATCATCACGAAGCGGCCGCGCGTACACAGTTCGCGATCGCCGCTGAGCAGATCCTCGGCGATCAGCTCCACCTCGACTTGCATGGAGCTGCGTCCCACTTCCACCACGCGCGCTACCGTTTCGACCAGTTGGCCCTGGCGGATCGGCAACTTGAAATCGACCTGCTCCGATCGCGCAGTGACCACCGAGCGCCGCGAATAGCGCGAAGCGGCGATGAACGCGGCCTTGTCAATCCACGCCAGCGCCTGGCCGCCGAACAGCGTGCCGAGGTGGTTGGTGTGGTCGGGGAAGACTATTTCGAGCAGGCGGGCTTCCAGATGCGCGGTCATATTCTCTCTACTAAAAGAAGAGCCGTTCCCCCCTTTGAAAAAGGGGCGGGGGTGGATTTTCTTTTGCTTTTGCCCTTGCTTTAAGAAAAGAACAACAGCAAAAGCAAATCCCCCTGCCCCCTTTTTCAAAGGGGGGAACAGCTTAGAAAGCGTGGTCGAAGCCCACTTCGCCCTGCACGCCGACCTGGTAGGCCGACACGCGCCGCTCGAAGAAGTTGGTCAGCTCCTGCACGTCCTGAAGATCCATGAACGGAAACGGATTCAGTGCGCCGAAATGCTTGGGCATGCCGAGTTGGGCCATGCGCTGGTCGGCGCAGTACTCCAGGTATTGGCGCATGTCCTTCAGCGACAGGCCGGCGACGCCGCCGGACAGCGTGTCCTCGGCGAAGGCGGCTTCGCATTCCACCGCTTCGCACATCATCTGCAGCACCTGCGCGCGGAATTCGTCGTCGAAGAGATCGGGTTCCTCCTCGCGCGCGGTGCGGATCACCTCGAACGCGAACGCCATGTGGCAGCTCTCGTCGCGGAACACCCAGTTGGTGCCGGACGCCAGGCCGTGCAGCAACCCACGCGAGCGCAGGTAGTAGATGTAGGCGAAAGCGCCAAAGAAGAACAGACCTTCGATGCAGCCGGCGAAGCAGACCATGTTCAGCAGGAAGCGCCGGCGCTGCTCGCGCGTGTCCAGTCGTTGCAGATCCTGTATCGAATCGATCCACTTGAAGCAGAACTCGGCCTTCTTTCGGATCGAAGGGATGTTCTCCACCGCGGCGAAAGCCTTGGCGCGCTCGTTCGGATCCGGCAGGTAGCTGTCGAGCAGGGTCAGGTAGAACTGCACGTGCAGCGCTTCCTCGTACAGCTGCCGCGACAGGTACATGCGCGCTTCGGGCGCATTGATGTGCTGGTAGAGGTTCAACACCAGGTTGTTGGACACGATCGAGTCGCCGGTGGCGAAGAACGCGACCAGGCGTTCGATCAGATGGCGCTCCGCCGGGCCGAACTTGTGCTTGAGGTCGTTGAGATCCAGCGAGAAGTCCACTTCCTCCACCGTCCAGGTGTTGCGGATGGCATTGCGGTACATCTCGTAGAACTGCGGGTAGCGCATCGGGCGTAGGGTCAGTTCGAAGCCCGGGTCGAGCAGGAGTTGGCGGTTGTGGGTGGACATCGTGTTTCTCGTTTTTCCTTCTCCCTCGGGAGAAGGTGCCCGAAGGGCGGATGAGGGTTCGGCGAAGGTGCGGCAGTCGAACAACGACGCTCCGCCGTACCCTCACCCCAACCCCTCTCCCGCAGGGAGAGGGGCTTCAAGCGTTACTGGCAGGCTTCGCAGCTCTCGGGGTTCTCCAACGAGCACGCGATGGCATCCGCCGGCGCGATCTCCGGCTGCGAGGCCTGCGCGGGCGCATTGCCGAGCGTGGTCTTGGCGATCTTCGTCGCCGGCCGCGAGCGCAGGTAGTACGTGGTCTTGATGCCTTTCTTCCACGCGTACATGTACATCGACGACATCGCGCCGATGTTCGGGCTTTCCATGAACAGGTTGAGCGAGGCGGACTGGTCGATAAAGGCGCCTCGATCGGCCGCCATGTCGATCAGCGAGCGCATCGGAATCTCCCAGGCGGTGCGGTAGATCGCGCGCAGCGTTTCCGGAATCTGCGCGATGACTTGGATCGAACCCTCTGCCTGCTTGATCGCGTCGCGGATCTCGGGCGTCCACAGGCCCAGCTTCTTCAATTCGACCACCAGGTAACGGTTGACCTGCAGGAAATCGCCCGACAGCGTCTCGCGCTTGAACAGGTTGCTGACCTGCGGCTCGACGCATTCGTAGCAGCCGGCGATCGAAGCGATGGTCGCGGTCGGCGCGATCGCGATCAGCAGCGAATTGCGCAGGCCGTGCTCGCGGATACGGTCGCGCAACGTGTCCCAGCGCTCGGTGCCCTCCGGCGTCACGCCCCAGGCGTCGAACTGCAGCTCGCCGGCGGCGGCGCGGGTGTCGTCGAACGAAGGGTGGCGGCCGCGTTCCTCGGCCAGTTCGCAGGAAGTTTCCAACGCGTGGTAATAGATGGTTTCGGCGATCTTCGCCGACAGCACGCGCGCCGGCTCGCTGTCGAAAGGCAGGCGCAGCCGGAAGAACACGTCCTGCAACCCCATCACGCCCAGCCCGACCGGCCGCCAGCGCAGATTGCCGCGGCGCGCGGATTCGATCGGATAGAAGTTCAAATCGATCACGCGATCCAGTTGGCGCACGGCCAGACGCACGGTTTCACCGAGTTTGTCGTAATCGAAGTGGCCGTCTTCGTCAAAATGCCGGCTCAAATTAATTGAGCCGAGGTTGCATACCGCGGTTTCCTCCGCCGAAGTCACTTCCAGAATTTCGGTGCACAGATTGGACAGGTGGATCACGTTGCCGGCTTTGGCGGTCTGGTTGCAGGCGCGATTGCACTTGTCCTTGAACGTCATCCAGCCGTTGCCGGTTTGCGCCAGCGTGCGCATCATCCGCCCGTACAGTTCGCGCGCCTGCACGGTCTTGACGGCCTTGCCCTGTTTTTCGGCCTGTTCGTAGGCGCGCTCGAATTCTTCGCCGAACAGATCGGTGAACTCGGGCACGATGCGCGGATCGAACAGCGACCATTCGCCGCCGGCTTCGACCCGCTTCATGAACAGGTCCGGGATCCAGTTGGCCAGATTGAGATTGTGCGTGCGCCGCGCGTCGTCGCCGGTGTTGTCGCGCAGCTCCAGGAATTCCTCCACATCCGCGTGCCACGGCTCCAGATACACGCATGCGGCGCCCTTGCGCTTGCCGCCCTGGTTGACCGCGGCTACCGACGAATCCAGCGTCTTCAGCCACGGCACGATGCCGTTGGAATGGCCATTGGTCGATTTGATCAGCGATCCCCGCGAACGCACGCGCGTATAGCTGACGCCGATACCGCCGCTGAACTTGGACAGCTGGGCGATGTCGCCGTACTTCCGGTAGATCGATTCCAGCGAATCGCGCGGCGAATCCAGCAGGAAGCACGACGACAGCTGTTCGTGCGTGGTGCCGCTGTTGAACAGCGTCGGCGAGCTCGGCAGGTAGTCCAGGTTGCCCATGCGCCGGTACAGCGCCAGCGCCTCGGGAACATCCTCGCTCAGCGCGCAGGCGATGCGCAGGAAGAACTGCTGCGGCGTCTCGATCACCTTGCGCGTATGCGGGTGGCGCAGCAGGTAGCGGTCGTACAGCGTGCGGAGGCCGAAATAGTCGAAGTGCAGGTCCAGCGACATGTCCAGCGCGTCGTTGAGCTTGCGCGCATTGGCTTGCACGAAGCCGAGCAGGCGGTCGTTGATCAGGCCGACTTCGTGGCCGCGGGCGACCGATTGCGAGAACGCATGGATTTCCTGGCCGGCCACTTCTTTGGCGATGACGTTGGCCAGCAGGCGCGCGCCGAGGCGGCCGTATTCGGGTTCTTCGGCGGTCAGCAGCGCAGCGGTGCGGATCGACAGCTCGTCCAGTTCGCGCGTGCTGGCGCCGTCGTACAGTCCTGAGATGGTGCGCGTGGCCACGCGCATCGGATCGATCGCGTGCAGGCCTTCGCAGCAGCGCTGCACGGCGCGCACGATCTTGTTGAGATCCACCGGCTCGCGCCCGCCGTTGCGCTTGGTCACGCTCATCGCGGTGGCGGCGGGCGGCGGGGTGAGCAGGAAGGGCGTGTTGTTGGAAAGCGTGTTGTTGGAAAGCGTGTTGTTCGAAAGCGGGTCGCGCGCTTCGGTCGCGGCGGTGTCCGCAACGGCGCTGTCGTTCGGGTTCATGCGTGCTTCTCCTGCGATGGCGCACCGATGCCGTCTGTCCCACGCGGACGGCGGAAGGGGCGGCATCGCGCAGGGACGCAAGTCCACGGCGCGACCCCGCCCCCTCGGGCGTGCGGCGATCTCAGGGTGGGCGAGCGGTGTCGCAACAGCCGCGATGCGTTCGCACGAAAGCAAAGGCCGGCTTGCGTCACCAGCCATCTCCCCCCGGAGATTCCGCGGCCGGCACCGCGCGGTGTGCATCGCGCGGTTGTCGGCAGGTCTTCGGACTCGTGGACGCGGGACGCTTCTTTGTAGGAGCGGCTTCAGCCGCGAGCTCTTCCGGCCAGATCGCGCGAGCGTCAGGAAAAAGCTCGCGGCTGAAGCCGCTCCTACGAAAGGCTATTCCACCTACCGGCCGTCGCTTCCCGGGATCCTGGATCCCAGTGCCAATGACGGCTTTCGTTTCCACATACCGCTGCGGGGCAGTGCCGGATTCCAACCGGCTTCCCTTTTCATCCGGCGGCGCGAGCCGTCGGAACCGACGGCCACAACATACGGTGCCTAGACGGCGCCGTCAACGCCAGATGTAGCGATATTCAAATTGGCCGCGCTTGTTTGGCCGGCGGGTTTGAACTCCGGCGGACCGACCACCACCCATGCGCGTTCGCGCCAACCGCGTGCGGCGCGCAGGTCGCGGTACATGCCGCGCCAGGCGTGCGCCACGAGCCGGAAGGGATTGTTGCTGTGGAAGGGTTCCACCAGCCCGTACCGCGGCGGATGCTCCGCCGTTTCAGCTTGGAAAGTGCCGAACCAGCGATCGAAGACGATCAGCACGCCGCCGTAGTTGCGGTCGATGTAGATCTGGTTGCTCGCATGGTGCGCGCGATGGTGCGAAGGCGTATTGAACAGGTATTCGATCGGACGCGGCAGCTTGCCGATCAGTTCGGTGTGCAGCCAGAACTGGTACAGCAGATTCAGGGACAGCGTGGCGAGGACGATCGGAACCGGAAATCCGATCAGCACCAGCGGCGCCATGAAGACGGGCGTGCCGACGATGCGGCTGGTCCAGCCCAGCCGGTAAGCGGCGGCGAACGTGATCCGATGCGAGGAGTGGTGGACGGAGTGATTGAGCCAGAACCAGCGGATGCGGTGCTCGGCGCGGTGCATCCAGTAATAGCAGAAGTCCAGGCCGAGCAGCAACAGGGCCCAGTGCCACCAGCGGTCCATCGCGATCTCGCCGATCCGCCAGTGCCACACCGCATACAGCATCAGGCCCACGATGCCCGTCTTGACTACGGCGATGATTACGATGCGGCCGGCGACATCGCCCAGCGACGCCCAGAATTCGCCCCAAGCGTAGCCGCGGCCGCTTCGAACCAGCCACCATGCTTCGATCGCGGCGAGCAGAATGAGCGCCAGCATCAGCCAGGCCGTAAGTTTAAGGCTCAACAAAGGGCACGCTCCGCCGGCGCAGAAGAGAAGGGTTGCGCGAACGCGAACGGCGTCGGCGCGCGGCCAGACTAGCGGCGCGGGCGCGTGCGGTGCCGCCGTCGCAAGGCGGAGTGGGAACACTGACCGAAGATAGGTGCGCGTGGTTTCGTTGCCGCGCTTGCTCCGCCGCTCTTGCTTGCGGTGTGGAGCAGACGGCGCAGAAGCAATGGCAAAGCCAGCGGGGCAAGCCCCGCTCTACGAAACGGAAGCGGCGGTCACTGGCGGTGTTCGAGGGTGAGGTATTCGGCCGACTGCATCTCGATCAGCCGCGAGGCGGTGCGCTCGAACGCCGCGGCCAGGCGCGTGCCTTCGTAGAGCGCGGGCGGCGGCGCGTCCGCCGTGCAGACGAGGTTGACGTGGCGGTCGTACAACTCGTCGATCAAGGTGATGAAGCGCCGCGCCGGGTTGTCCATGCGTTCCTCAAGGCGCGGGATGCCGCCCAGCAGCACGGTGTGGAACTCGCGCGCGATCTCGATGTAGTCGGACGCGCCGCGCGGGCCTTCGCACAATTCGGCGAAATCGAACCAGGCCATGCCCTTGCAGCGCGCGCGCACGGCGATCTTGCGGCCTTCCAGTTCGATGGTGCCGCCGCGGTGCGCGTCGTCGCCGCCGAGCGCATGCCAGCGCGATTCCAGCCAAGCGTCGGATCCGGCGTCCAGCGGCGCGCGGTAGACCGGCGAGCGGGTCAGTTCGCGCAGGCGGTAGTCGGTGGGGCTGTCCAGGTGGGCGATGATGCAATGCTGCTGGATCAGCGCGATCGCCGGCAGGAAGCGCGCGCGTTGCAGGCCGTCCTTGTACAGCTCGCCCGGCGCGCTGTTGGACGTGGTGACCAGGATCACGCCTTCGGCGAACAGGCGGTCGAGCAGGCGCCCGAGCAGCATCGCGTCGCCGATGTCGCTGACGAAGAATTCGTCCAGCACCAGCACGCGCAGCGTGCGTTGCCATTCCTTGGCGATGATCGCCAGCGGATCGCGCTCGCCGGCGTGCGCGCGCAGGCGTTCGTGCACGTCGCGCATGAAGCGGTGGAAGTGGGTGCGGCGCTTCTGCGCGATCGGCAGTCCGTCGTAAAAAAGATCGATCAAGAAGGTCTTGCCGCGGCCTACGCCGCCCCACAAATACAGGCCGCGCTCGGGCGGCGGCGGGCCTTCGCCGAACATCCGCTCCAGCAGGCCGCGCGATTTCGGCGGCGCGACGAGCGCGGCATGGATGCGGTCGAGTTCTCGCAGGGCGCCGCGTTGCGCCGGATCGTCTTGCCAGTCGCCGCGGGCGGCGCCGGCGCGGTAGTTTTCCGACGGCAGCGCCGCCGCCTTCGCGTCAGCCATTCGTTGCGGGCAGGTAAGGGCGTACGCCGTTCTTGATCGCACCGCGCAGGTCGATCAGCTTGCGGTGGAAGAAATGGCTGGTGTCGGGCATGCGCACGAGTTCGGCCTGGGCCTTGGATTTCTCCAGCCAATCGTAAACGGCCTGCGGGTCGACGATCTCGTCGTTCTCGCCCTGGATCACCAGCCAAGGCATGGTCGGCAGCGGGACGCTTTCGAAATCCCAGCGCCCGGCCGGCGGCGCGATCGAGATCAGCAACGCCGGCTTCAGTTCTTCGGCCGCGCCGATCGAAACGAAGGCGCCGAAGCTGAAGCCCGCCAGCCATAACGCATGCTCCGGCCGCTGCTCGCGCACCCAGGCCGCCACCGCGCGCAGGTCGTCGGTCTCGCCGCGGCCCTCGTCGTACTCGCCTTCGGAATGGCCGGTGCCGCGGAAGTTGAAGCGCACCGTCGTCGCGCCCAATTCGCGCAGGGCACGCGCGGCCATCGTCACCACCTTGTTGTGCATGCTGCCGCCTTCGGTCGGCAGCGGATGGCAGACCACGCCCACCACCGGCACGGCCGGGCAGTCGGGCTCCGGATATTCGACTGCGGCTTCAAGGGCGCCGGCGGGGCCGTGCAGCACCACCGGACCGGAGGCATCGGGGAAGGGAGGGCGGGTCATCGGGCGATGATACTAGCGGCGCAGGTCGAAGCCGGTGAGCAGCGGATCGTGGTCGGAACTGCGCCACGGCGTAGCGGTATTTTCGGCGCTGATGTCTTCCCGATAACCGACGTTGCCGGCTTCATCCGCGTTGATATGCCATTCCGCGACGCCCCCGAGGCGCTTGGCCAGGGCCGGGCTTAACAGGGCGTGGTCCAGGCGGCCGGACTGGCCATCGTAGACATAGCTATAGGGCCGTTCCCCGGGCGCGTCGGCCGATGGCGCGCCGTGGCGGCGGGCGATGGCGAAAGCGTCCTGCCAGCCGCGCGAACGCAGCCGGCGCAGGGGATCTTCCTCGGCGTAGGCATTCAGATCGCCGACGATCATCACCAAGGGGCTGCTGGAGCGAGTGGGGTCGGTCTTCAGCCAGCGGTCCAGGCCGGTCGCGGATTCGACGCGGGTCGCGTTCCAACAACTCTGGCCGTCGCGCTGATCGGCATCGGCGCCGCTGGCCTCCGTGCAGCCCTTGGACTTGAAGTGGTTGGCGGCGACCACGAACACTGGCCCGCGTCCGGCGCGGAAGGCCTGCGCCAGCGGCGCGCGGCTGCGGTCGGCGAAGGGGCCGGCCGTCAGGGTCGCGGGACGGCCGACGGTCTCGACCCGTTTGCCGCGGTAGATCAGGCCGACGCGGATATCGTCGCTGCCCGGCCCGCGCGCGGTTTCGACATGGCGCCAATCGCCGCCGCCCTCGTTCATCGCCGCGACCAGCTGGGCGAGGCTGGACTCGGGGCCGTAGCCGTCGTTTTCCAGTTCCATCAGCGCGGCGATGTCCGGATCGAGCGCGCGCAGGGTCGCGACCAGTTTCGACAGTTGCACGGCGTACTGCTGCGCCGTCTTGGCACCGCGCTTGGTCGGAAAGCCACCGCCGCGACCGTCGCCGTTGAACAGGTTCTCCAGATTCAGACTGGCAATGCGCACATTGCCGTCGACTTTCGGCGCCGGCGGGCGCGCCGCCGCGCGGATCTGCAAGGGTTCGGTCAGCTGCAGGCTGTAACCGCCGCGTTGATCGAGCACGCCGATGGCACGTTCGACGACGCTGCCGGCGCGCGGCGTGCCCCTCTGCGGCGGCAGGTACCCGATGCGGTACGGATCGCGAACGAGCTGGCCGTCGTCCAGCGCGAAGCGCCGGCGCGCGTTGTCCGCAGCGATGCGTTGCGCTTCCGCGCCGGGCGCTGCGATTTCGGTCGGCGTGAACGGCCGGCCGTCGAAACTCGCGCTCAATATGCCGAAGCCCGATAGTTGGCGCGTGGCAGTCACTGTCAGCGGCGCGTCGATGCGCAGCAGCATTCCCTCGCAGCGCTCCCAATCGGCGGCCTGCGCGGGCGCGGCGGACACCGGGGTCGGCGCCAACGGCGGGCCGCGGCCTAGCGTTTCGATCTGCAGCGGTTCGAGCGTGGTCAGGGTGGCGTGGCCACCCACGTCGCGTTCCACCACGCGGCCGCGGATCCGGACGCGGCGTTGCGGTTTGGCCTCGCGGTTCTGGGTTTCGACGAACAGCGCGTCGGAGGTGGCCGGATCGCCGTCGCCGCCGTCCTGCACGAACCAGCCGCCCATGGCGCCGCCGAGCAGTCCGACGACCGTACCCTCGACTACTACGATTTCGCCGGCGCGAGGGCTGGCATTGCCGCGGCCTTGCACGCTGCCGATCGCGATAGCCTCGGGATGCGGCGCCGCAGGCGCGCGTTCCCGGACCGCGTCCGGCGCACAGGCGGCCAGCACGCAGCAAGCGGCGGCCAACATCGCGATCCGATCGTGCATCGGCATTCCCCTGCAAACAACAACGCCGCCCGAAGGCGGCGTGGAAGTGTCTCAGAATGGGCCCGTTTGCGGCAGGGCTACTTGAGGTTGTCGAGCATCCAATCGACGGTGGCCTTGACCTGCTCGTCGGTCAGCGCCGGGTTGCCGCCCTTGGCCGGCATCACGCCGCCGTCGGGGCCGGTGTAGCCCTCGATGGCGTGCTTGTAGAGCGTGTCCTTGCCTTGGGCGATGCGTGCCGACCAGGCGCCCTGAGTCATCGTCGGCGCATTGCCGGCGCCGGAGGTGTGGCAGCCCGTGCAAAGGTTGCCGAAGATCACCGAGCCGTCGGTGGTGCCGCCGTAAGCGACCTGCGAGGCGGCCTTGGCTGCGGCTGCGGCGACCGCTGCCGCCTGTGCTGCGGCGCCAGTGGCGCCGGCATAGACCGCGCCGGCCGGGGCGATGCGCGCCTCGGTGCGTTTGGCCGCCTGCGGCGAGACTTCCGGCGGGATCACGCTGTTCAGATGGCTCGCGAACAGGATCAGGCCCAAGGTCACCAGCATCAGGAAGCCGATCACCAGCGAGAATTTCTTCAGAAAATCGAGGTCGTAATTGCGCACGTTCCACCTTTGGCGGCCGCTAATCGAGGCCGTGCATCCGACCAGTATAAATGCCGAGGCCTGCGCGGCGAAGCTCGCCAAGGACTGCGGTGGCTTTTATCTGGGGGTTTGGCGCGCCTGGAGGGATTCGAACCCCCGACCAATGGCTTCGGAAGCCACTACTCTATCCGGCTGAGCTACAGGCGCCGAGCCGCGTATTGTCCATGATCGCGCCGGGCGACGCGAGTCGTTAACCTGTCGCCCGCATGAGCTACGAACGCTACAACCCCTCGATACCCGCGCCGGTACCGCGCTGGCGCGAGCGCCTGGGCCAGTACTGGATCCTGATCCGCGGCGACCGGCCGATCGGCTGGCTGCTGTTGTTGTGGCCCACGTGGTGGGGCTTGTGGCTGGCCGCCGAAGGCGTGCCGCCGCTGTGGACGCTGTTCGTGTTCTCGGCCGGGGTCTGGCTGACCCGCTCGGCCGGCTGCGTGATCAACGATTACGCGGACCGCTGGCTGGACCCGCTGGTCGAGCGCACCAAGGGCCGGCCGCTGGCCACCGGCGCGGTGTCCGGGCGCGAGGCGCTGCTGGTGTTCGCGGTGCTGATGCTGGCGGCGTTCGGCCTGGTCGCCACATTGAATAGGCTGACCATGTACCTGAGTTTCGTCGGCGTCGTGCTGTCGGCGAGTTATCCGTATCTGAAGCGCTACACCTATCTGCCGCAGGTGTATTTGGGGGTGGCGTTCGGCTGGGGCATTCCGATGGCCTTCGCAGCGGTGCGCGGCGAGCTGCCGCCGCTGGCTTGGCTGCTGTACGTGGCCAACATCCTGTGGTCGACGGCGTACGACACCTGGTATGCGATGGTCGATCGCGACGACGACATCCGCGCCGGGTCCAAGTCCACGGCGATCTTGTTCGGCGAATTGGACCTGATCGCGCAGGGCGTGCTGTATGCGTCGTTCTTCGCGGCATTGGCTTTGTGCGGACGCCAAGCGCAGATGGGCTTGTATTTCTGGTCGGCGCTGGGCTTGGCGGCATTGTTGGTCGCGTACGAGTTCGCGATCGCGCGGCACCGCGATCGCGATGCGTGCTTCCGCGCGTTCCTGCACAACCATTGGGTGGGGATGGCGGTGTTCGCGGGCATCGCGCTGGATTACGCATTGCGCTGACGGCACCGCAGATCGTCATCACGGTGAAAGCCGAGATGCCGTTGCCCTGGCTCTGTAGAGCGCGGCTTGCCCCGCTGCTCTTGCCCTTCAAGCCGTGATCCCCGCGAAGGCGGGACTGCGGAGGCCGAAGGCCGGAGCGAACATTTGCGTCAGCAGATGGCCCGGAGGGCGAGCGAAGCGAGTAATCCAGCGCCTTTGCGGTTGCTCTGTGTAGAGCGGAGCTTGCTCCGCTGCCTTGGCTTGGGGGTTCTGGCGACCTGCCGGCCCTTTGGGCCGGGGTTTCGTCCGCTAAAACCGCGGCCGAGTTACTTTCTTTTTGTGAGGCCCAAAAAGAACAGTAACCAAAGAAAAAGGGCCTTTGGAAGGGATCCCGGCGATGGGGCTCCCCCGTGTTCTTGGCCCTTCTCACCGGCTCTCGTGATTCCTCCGTCGCTTCGACATTTAGATCCGAGGCGATCGATCAGAACGCCTACTTAGCGCACATCCGCAAAAGCCACGTCACCCATAGGCTACGAATCAAAATCTAGTACCTGCGTAAGAAGGTCACCCACGACGAAAGCCGGGCCGCTGGCGGACTTTCAGGCGCGACGCATCGCACCGCAGTTCAGGCCCTTTCTTGGGTTACTTTCTTTGGGCCAGCAAAGAAAGTGACCCGGCGCAGCCGGAAGCCTTTGTCCATGGCGCGAGTCGCAGCGCCACTGGCCAGGACGCGGGCCTGGATCCCGGCCTTCGCCGGGATGACGGCTAAGGGCAAAAGCAACATGGGTCCCAGCGTTCGCTGGGATGACGGCTTAAGAGCAACGGCCTAAGAGCGAATGGCCTAACAGCAAGGGCAGCGGAGCAGGCTCCGCTCTACAAAGGCGGAGCAAGACAAGAGCAGCGGAGCAAGCGCCGCTCTACGAAGTCAGGCAAGGCAGAGCAGCAGGGCAAGTTCCGCTCTACAGAGTAGAGCTCTGTTCGATTGCGGCCGGAAGACTGGGCCAAAAAAGGCCGGAATCGGCTCGAGTCCGGGTCCTGGTTTCCCCTCCGGCCGTTCAAGTGTCAGACTCGCCCTGCCCGCGGGGAGCGGGTCCACAACCTCAAAGGGGGCAAGACGATGAAATCGATCGGCGGACTGATGTTGCTGCTCGGCCTGGGATCGTTCGTGCTGCATTACATGAATATGGAGTTCAAGCTGCTGATGTGGGTCGACAACTGGGGTCCGACGGTCGGCACCGCCATCCGGGTCGGTCTGATCGTGGTCGGCGGCCTGCTGTGGTTCGTCGGCAACAAGCGCGAGAAGGCCGCCCCGGCGACCTGATCGTCGTCGCGACGCGATATCGGCGGCCGGTGCCTGCGCACCGGCCGTTTTCGTTGGGGGGGCTTGCGCCGCCCCGGCGCGCGCGCTGCAATCGGTTCCCCGCCCTCCGGAGTACTGCGATGCGCACCTGCCTGCTGCTCGGCCTGCTAGGAACGCTCGCCGCCACCGCCGCGAATGCGCAGACTGCGCCCGCGCCGACCCGCGAACACCTCGCGCCTTCGGGCTGGGAGGATTCCTACCACGACTTCCACTACACGCCGGTGGTGAAGATCGGCGACCGCGTGATCGTGTCCGGCATACCGGCCGGCGGCCCGGGCAAGACCGACGAGGAAAAAATCCGCTGGATGTTCGGTCAGCTCAAGGCGCACCTGGAAAAAGCCGGCGCCGCGCTCGAAGACGTGGTCGAGATCACCAGCTTCCACGTCGCCGCAGGCCACGACGATTTCCGCAAGAAGGTCGAGCCGATGCTCAAGGTGCACCACGAAGTGTTCCGCGACCATTACCCGGCCTGGACCGCGGTCGGCACGACGGCGCTGTTTTCCAAAGGTGCGCCGGTGGAAATGCGCGCCGAAGCGATCATCGGCTCGGGCAAGGCGCCCAAAGCCGACATTCCCAAGCCGGCGCCTGCGAAAGACGAGTGACGCGCGCCGGCGCCGCGGTCCTCAACCTGCCGGCGGCGCCGGCCGGAGCCAGGTGGCCTGCATGGTTTGCAGCAGCCATTTGCCGCCGAGCTTGCGGAAGTGGAACAGCATGCGCATCGCGCGCTGCTCGGCAACACCGTTCACCTTCAGCTCCGCGGTGTCCTTGGCGATGACCGTGGCCTGGTCGCCGTAGACCCGGATCCGCGCTTCTTCGATCTTGTTCGACAGCGGCTCCATGCCGGCCGCCAGCATCTGCGCCCGGGCTTCCGGCGTGTAGAAGCTGAGCACTTCGGCGCGCTCGTCGACGTCGCCGACCGGCGACACTTCCACGTAGTCCGGCGCCAGCAGCGCGTCCAGCGCCTTCAGGTCGAAACGGATTTGGGCGTCAACGACCGCCTGCGCTACCGCGGTCAGTTCTTTCTCGGTCTGCGGATCGGCGGCGCGGGCCGACGAGGCGAAAGCCAGGCCGAGGGCGATGGCGAGCAAGGGCTTCATAAGGACACTCGATAAGTGGGCATGCCAACGATGCAGCGGCCGAGCTGCCGCAGTATCTGCCGAAAGTAGGGGTCTGGGGTTAGGCTTTACGGATGGATCAAGCCACCACGACCCCCCGCCCGCGCCTGCGCGACCACATCCGCGAGAAATTGCCCGAGATCTTCGTCGAGGCGTTCTCGGTGGCGCTGGCGGTGGTGCTCGCGCTGGCGGTGGACAACTGGCGCGACGAACGCACGCTCAACCGGCAGGCGGCGGCGTTGCGGCAGGCGGTGGCGGCGGAAATGCGCAGCAATCTGGAAGAACTGCGGCGGGTGCTGCCGAAGATCGACGCGAACCTGGCCGATGCCGAGCGCGCGGTCAAATCCGAAGACGAGCGCGAGCAGGCGTCCCGACTGGTGGTGACCTCGGCGGTGCTGACCGCGGCCGCGTGGCAGACCACGCAAACATCCAACAATGCGGTGGAGCGACTGCCCGCCGCGTGGCGGATCGAAGTCGCCAAGGCTTACGAACTGCAGGAGCTGTACCAACGCCAGCAACAGTCGGCGATGGACGCGCTGGTGGAATTCACCACGCGGCGCGAAGGCAGTCCCAGCGAAGAAGATCTGATCAAGACCTTGTTCTACCAGGTGCGAATGCAGAAGGCGGGCAATCTGGAATTGACCGGCGCCTACCTGGAATTGCTGGAACTGGAACCGGAACCGCCGTCGCGCTGAGCGCGCCCTTCTTTTTTGTAGGAGCGGCTTTAGCCGCGAGCTTTATCGGGCTGATCATTCCTGGCAAAGAGCTCGCGGCTAAAGCCGCTCCTACAAAAACGGAGGTCAGGGCGTGCGCGCGCACACCCAGGCATCGATACGGGACGCGCCGGCACGCCGCAGCGCCTTGGCCGCGGCGTCGAGCGTGGCGCCGGTGGTCATCACATCGTCGATCAGCGTCACCGATTGCGGCAGCACCGCGCCGCGCGCCACCGCGAAAGCGCCGCGCAGGTTGCGCCGCCGCGCGTCCGCATCCAACCGCGATTGCGGGGGCGTGGCGCGCGACCGGGTCAGGACCCCGTCCAGCATCGGGATGCCGAATGCGCGCGACAACGGCCGTGCCAGCTCCAGCGCCTGGTCGTAACCGCGGCTGCGCAGCCGCGCGCGGTGCAGCGGCAGCGGGATCAGCGCTTCGGAGCGCGGCAAGGCGGCGAAGGCCTCGATCATCAGTTGCGACAACAGCCGGCCGCAGGCCAGATCGGCGTGGAATTTGAGCCGCGGCAGCAACCGGTCGACCGGAAAGCCGTACACCAGCGCCGCATGGCTCTGATGCAGGCCCGGCGGGCGTCGCAGGCAGTCGCCGCAGGCGGCTGCAGCGACAGGCAGGGGCAGGGCGCAACGCAGGCAGGCGCTGCGGTTCCAGGGCAGCGCCGCGGCGCAACTGCGGCACAAATCGCGTCCCTGCGCGCCGGTTTCGCCGCACAGCAGGCAGCGCAGCGGCCATAGCCACTTACCGAGGCCGTCAACGGCGGCGGACAGCGTTCGGTTGACAGCGGCCGGCATGGTTTCCAGACTGCCGAGCCTGCCTTGCCCTGTCCGTCGGAAAACGCCCATGCCTGCCGTCAGCCAACAGCCCCAACCTCTGCCGGCCACGCGCCATGACTGGTCCCGCACCGAACTCGAAGCCCTGTTCGCGTTGCCGTTCACCGAACTGCTGCACCGCGCCGGCAGCGTGCATCGCCAGCATTTCGATCCGGCCGAGGTGCAGGTCAGCACGTTGTTGTCGGTGAAGACCGGCGGCTGCCCGGAGGATTGCGCCTACTGCCCGCAGGCCCAGCGATACCACACCGGCGTCGACGCGACCAAGCTGATGAGCACCGAAGCGGTGCTGGAGAAAGCCAAGCAGGCCAAGGCCGCCGGCGCTTCGCGCTTTTGCATGGGCGCGGCCTGGCGCTCGCCCAAGGACCGCGATATCCCGAAAGTGGCCGCGATGATCCGCGAGGTGAAAGCCCTGGGCCTGGAGACCTGCGCCACGCTGGGCATGCTCAGCGGCAGCCAGGCGCAAGCGCTGAAATCGGCGGGCCTGGACTACTACAACCACAATCTGGACACCGCGCCGGAGTTCTACGGCGAAATCATCCATACCCGCGAATTCCAGGACCGCCTCGACACGCTCGCGCACGTGCGCGACGCCGGCATGAAGACCTGCTGCGGCGGCATCGTCGGCATGGGCGAGTCGCGCGCGCAACGCGCCGGCTTGCTGCAGACCCTGGCCAACCTGCCGGCGCATCCGGATTCGGTGCCGATCAACCGCCTGGTGCAGGTCGAAGGCACGCCGCTGGCCGGCACCGCCGAGCTGGATCCGTTCGAATTCGTTCGCACGATCGCGGTGGCGCGCATCGTCATGCCGCGGTCGATGGTGCGGCTGTCGGCCGGCCGCGAATCGATGAGCGACGAGCTGCAGGCGCTGTGCTTCGCCGCCGGCGCCAACTCGATCTTCTACGGCGAAAAGCTGCTCACCACCGGCAATCCGGATACCGAGCGCGACATGGCGCTGTTCGCGCGCCTGGGCCTGCGTCCGATGCCGGTGATCGAAGAGGCGAACACGGTGCACGCCGACATCGTCGACGCGGCGCAGGCCTGCGCGGCGGCCTGAGCCCTATGACCCGGCCCGACCTGTACGAGCGCATCCGCGATGCGCGCGCGCAACGCGAAGCGCAACAGCGCACGCGCGTGCGCCGCAACGTGACCCGTCGCGACGGCGCGCGTTACGAAGTCGACGGCCGCTGGCTGACCGGTTTCTGCGGCAACGACTACCTGGGCCTGGCGCAGCAGTTCGCCGTGGTCGCCGCCTTGCAGGACGCGGCATCGCGCGACGGCATCGGCAGCACCGCTTCGCACCTGGTCTGCGGCCATCACGCCGCGCACGAAGCGCTCGAACGCGAGATCGCCGACTGGCTCGAATATCCGCGCGGCCTGCTGCTGGGCAGCGGCTTCCTGGCCAACCTCGCGGTGTTGCAGGCGTTCCTGGGCACCGACGACGTTTGCGTGCAGGACCGCCTCAACCACGCCAGCCTGATCGACGCCGCGCGCCTGGCCGACTGCCGTCTGCGCCGCTATCCGCACGCCGATGCCGAAGGCGCGCTGCGCCAGCTGCGCAGCATTCCCGAAGGCGCCGCGATGCTGGCCACCGACGGCGTGTTCAGCATGGACGGCGACATCGCGCCGCTGCGCGCGCTGATGCTAGCGGCGCGCATGCAGCAGGCGCTGGTGTACGTGGACGATGCGCACGGAGTCGGCGTGCTCGGCAACACCGGACGCGGCAGCGTTTCCGCCTGCGGACTCGGCCCGGCCGACGTGCCGCTGCAACTGGTCACGCTGGGCAAAGCGCTGGGCGGCTACGGCGCGGTGCTGGTCGGCGACGAAGGGCTGATCCAGCACTTGTCGGAAGTCGCGCGGCCGTACATCTACAGCACTGCGTTGCCGCCCGCGCAGGCCGCGGCCTCGCTGGCCGCGGTCAAGATCGCGCGGCGCGAAGAATGGCGCCGGGTGAAGCTGCGCGAATCGATCGTGCGCCTGCGCACGTCCGCGGCTGCGCATGGGTTGGAACTGTTGCCGTCGGATACGCCGATCCAGCCCTTCGTCTGCGGCAGCGAGACGCGCGCGCTGGCGTATGCGACCGCGCTCGAAGACGCCGGTTACTGGGTCGCCGCGATCCGCCCGCCGACGGTGCCCGAAGGCGGCGCGCGACTGCGCATCACTTTGTCGGCGTTGCACGGCTCGGCAGAAATCGACGGCCTGATCGACACGCTGTCGCGGGCGCGCGACCGTTTCGGCGACGACAAGGCGAAAGCGGCCGCCCCGGCGGCGACGTGACGCAGGCGTGAGCGAACTCCATATCGAAATCGCCGGCGACGGCCCGGCGCTGGTGCTGATCCACGGTTGGGCGATGCACGGCGGCATCTTCGCGCCGCTGGTCGCGCGCCTACGCGATCGCTATACGCTGCATCTGGTCGACCTGCCCGGCCACGGCTACAGCCATCGCGACGACACGCCGCTGACGCTGGAGGCCTGCGTCGCGGCGATCGCGGCGCGCACGCCGCCGGCGGTCTGGATCGGCTGGTCGATGGGCGGCCTGTTCGCATTGCATGCCGCGGCTACGCTGCCGCAAGTGCGCGGCCTGGCGATGGTCTGCGCCACGCCGCGCTTCGTCGTCGACGGCGGCGCCGATGGCCGGCCCTGGCCGCATGCGGTGTCGCCGGACGTGTTCGCGCAGTTCGCACGCGATCTGGAAACCGACTACCGCAGCACGCTCGACCGCTTCCTGGTGCTCGACACGATCGGCGCCGAGCATGGCCGCGAAGAATTGCGCACGTTGCGGCAGGAATTGTTCTCGCGCTGCGAGCCGGCGCCGCGGATCCTGCAGCAAGGCTTGACGCTGCTCGAGCGCAGCGACCTACGCGACGCGTTGCCGCAGCTGCGCGTGCCGAGCCTGTGGGTTTCGGGACGGCGCGATCGGCTGGTTCCGCCCGCCGGAATGCGCGATGCAGCGGCGATGGCAACGGACAGTACGTATCTCGATATTGCCGGCGGCGGGCATGCGCCCTTTCTCGGTCACGCGGATGCGGTTTCGCAGGCCATCGATGAGTTTGCCTCGCTTCTGAGCCGTCATTCCCGCGAAGGCGGGAATCCAGCGACTTTGAACTCGGATTCAGGCGTGGGAGGAAGAGCGCAAGTCACTGGATTCCCGCCTTCGCGGGAATGACGGCTGAAAAAGCACCAAGGCAATGAACGAAGTTTTCGACACCCGCCAAGTCCGCCGCGCCTTTTCGCGCTCCGCCGGCCGTTACGAAGCCGCCGCGGCGCTGCAGCGCGAGGTTGAATCGCGCCTGCTCGAATCGTTGGATTATCTCGAAGACAACCAGCCGCAAGTCGTTGTCGATCTCGGCTCCGGCCCCGGCCATGCCGCCGCGACGATGCGCAAGCGCTGGCCGCGCGCACGCACGCTGGCGCTCGACATCGCATTGCCGATGCTGCGCCAGGCGCGCAAGCAGGCGGGCTGGTGGCGGCCGTTCGACCGCATCTGCGCCGATGCGCGTGCGTTGCCGCTGGCCGATGCCAGCGTCGACGTGCTGTTCTCGAATCTGTGCGTGCAATGGATCGAAGACCTGCCGGCGCTGTTCGCCGAATGGCGCCGCGTGCTCAAGCCCGGTGCGCGCTTGTTGGTATCCACGTTCGGGCCGGAAACGTTGATCGAACTGCGGGACGCTTTCGCCCGCGCGGATGCGGTGCCGCACGTGAGCCCGTTCGCATCGATCGGCCAGTTCGGCGATGCGATGGTGCGGGCGGGATTCAAGGATCCGGTGCTCGACCGCGACCTGTTCGTCCCCGGCTATCCGGACCTGGCCGCGCTGATGCGCGAGCTGCGCACGCTGGGGGCGACCAATGCGCTGCGTACGCGGCGCCACACGCTGACCGGCCGCGCCCGTTTCGCCGCCGCCGCGGGCGCCTACGAAGCCGAACGCCGCGCCGACGGCCTGCTGCCCGCCACTTGGGAAGTGATCTACGCGCAGGCCTGGGCGCCGCCGCCGGGCGCGCCGATCCGCGAAGCCGGCTACGACGTGGCGGCCGTGCCAGTGGACCGGATCCCGATACGGCGGCGTTAAGAACGCCTTTGCACTCGCGTCCAGCCGTCGCTCCCGAACATTTTCGCTTGTCATCCCGAACGCAGTGAGGGATCTGCTTCACGCGGAGCAGATCACTCACTGCGTTCGGGATGACAGATATGGCTATCGGGATGACAAACCTGGTGTTCGGGATGGCCATGGCGAAGAATGCATATGGCCGGCGGTTCACGAATCCCGGTTTAGTCTTCCCAGTCGCGCACATCGTGCGAGGAAGCCAGTAATGTCCAAGTCAAGCGTCCTGATCGCATCGCTAACGTTGATCGTCCTCGGCGCCGCACCGGCCGCCGCCGCTCAGCGCTACAGCGCCGACGATATCCAGCAAGCACTGTCGGGCATCGATATCGACGCGCTGATCGGCGAGGCAGGCGGCGTGCTCATGCGCGCGCCGGACAGCGCGATCGACGGCCTGTTCCAGGCCGTACACGCCTCCTCGCAGGTGCCGAAAGAAGCCGACACGATGTGCGGCCTGCTCGAACCCGACGCCGACCGCAGCCTCGAAGCGATCGGCCGCGCCGCGCAAAGGCTCGGGCCGGACAGCCGCCAGAAATTCGCCACTGCCGTCGCCGAAATCGCGACCACCGGCTTACAGAATCCCCCGCAACCTTATGACGAAGTCGCAGCGCGGCAAGTGCTGAAATCCGCCGGCGTGACCGCGATGCTGCTGCACGACGGGTTCCTGCTCGGCCTGAACAGCACCGGCAGCGATCGCGCCAGCCGCGACGCGCGCTGCCGCTCGATGCGCTGGATGCTGGACGCGCTGCAGGACGTGCCGCAGGCGCAACGCGCATCGGCGACGCGGCTGCTGCTCAACGAAGGACTCACTTTGCTGGCGCAGACGCGTTGAGCGGCTCCACCCGGAAGATGACGCGCTGCTGGTAAGGCGTGCCGAGCGCGATCGCGCGATAGCCGTGGGCGGCGATGCGGCGCCGCAGTTCCGGCCAGTAATCCTGCTTGCAGACCCAGACCAGGTCGGTTTCGGCTTCGGCCAGTTCGACCGCGAGCGGTTCGTCGTATTCGGGGTTGAAGCGCGGTTCCCGCCGCGGATCCTGCGAAATCTTTTCGATTTCGGTGTCCACGCCCATGTGCAGGTGCAGGCCGTAGCGGGCCATGTCCTCGACGAATACGACTTCGCGCACCTCGCCGGGCGCGCGCTGCCGGATCGCATCGGCCCACTGCGCGGCGTTCTTGTGGGTGGGCCACCAGGCCGATGCCAGCTGCAGCCCGAGCAGCAGCGCCACCCACAGCGCCAGCCAGCGCCATCGCGGCGGCGGCCGCCCTTCGCGTTCGCGCTGCAGCGCCGCCAGCAGGGCCAGCGGCACGAACAAGGGCAGGAGGTAGAGCGGCAGACGCGACCGCGAAACGCAGAACACCAGCAGCGGCAACAGCAGCCACAACGTCAGGAACAGCTGCGGCGCTTCGGCCTGGCGGGCTCGCGCATCCCGCCACCAGCGCGCCACCGCGGCGGGGACGCCGCGCGATCCGCGCAGCAATGCGCCGGTCCAGGGCAGGGTGCCGATCAGCAAGGTCGGCACGTACACCTGCAGCCAGCCGTACCATTCGCCGTGGCGGCCGAATTCGTTGGTGGTGACCCGGTTCACCACTTCGTCGCCGATGAAGTATTCGAACAAGCCGGGATTGCCGTGGATCACCGCGACATACCACGGTAATGCGAGCAGCGCGAACAACAGCACGCCGGAGATCCGGAACACACGATGGGTCGCGCGCTCGGGCATCGCCTGGTCGAAGGCCAGCACCACCAGCAACGGCAGCAGTCCGGGCGGGCCTTTGGTCAGGAACGCCAGCGCGAAGGCCGCCCACATCAGCGAGATCCAGCGCTTGGGCCGGCGCCGGTCGCCGAACCGCGCTTCAACGAAAGCCCAGACCGCGAGCGTCTCGCACGCAGCCAGCACGTAATCGGTGGTGATCAGCTGCGACGCGCCGACGGGGAACAGCATGGTCGCGTAGATCAGGGCGGCGACGTATTCGGACCCGGGTACCAGGCGCCGGCCGATGCGCCACGCCAACCACACGCAGAACAGATAGGACAGCGCCGCGGGCAGCCGCGCCGCCCACGGATTGCTGCCGAACACCGCCACGCTGCTCGCGATCAGCCAGTAGGTGAGCGGAGGCTTGGTCCAGTGGCCGACCTCGTCGTTGCGGCGCGGATTGAGCCAGTCGCCGCTGTGCAGCATGTTGAGGGCGACGTTGGTGTAGCGGCCTTCGTCGGGATCCCAGATGCCGCGCACGCCCAGAAACCCCAGGGCGAGCAACACCGCGAGCAGCGCGACGCAGAACCCGGGCGATCGGAACAGTGCGCGCATCGTCGCGTTCGGAAGGGAAGGCGGCGCAGCTTAGTCGGTGCGCCCTCAGTATTTCGTTATCCCGCTCACCGCTGGGCGAAGCGTTTAGACACGGATCAAATCCGAAAAACGGATAAACCCTAAAGTTGGCCTTTGTCCGCCTTATTTCTGATGTGATCCGTGTCCGAGCCTTGCTTTGGGGATCAGGACACTTGCGCCAGCCATTCCTGCAGGTTGTAGTAGTTGCTGATGCGGGCGATGCGGCCGTTGCGGATCTCGAAGAAGGCCCCGCCCGGCAGTTGGTATTTCTGGCCGCGCGCCTTGGGCAAGCCGGCATCGTCGGCCAGGTATTCGCCGTCGACCACGTATTCGGCGGCGGCGCGTTGGCCGTCGGGCGAACTCATCACCACGATGTCGCTGAGTTTCTCGCGATAGCTCGTCGCCATGCGTTGCAGGAAGGCCGCGAACTGGGCGCGGCCGGTTTCGCGCGGGCCTTGGTTGAGATCGTGCACCACGTACTCGTCCAGGCATTCGAGCATGGCGGTCCAATCGCCGCGGTTGAAAGCCGCGTAGTAGGCCAAGACCAACTCGGTCGCGCGGTCGTTGCGGCGCGTGCCATCGATTTTCATCGCCATCCTCGGAGGCCGCCATGGCCGGCCGGAATGATACTGGTTTTGAGGCGCGGCACAGGAGAAGCGAGGAACGGGAGGCACCCGTTCCCCGTTCCCATCCTCAGATCTGCACCATCGCGCGTTGCCGCTGGCGCAGCAGGCTCAGCGACAGCATCGCCGCCAGCAGCACGGTGGTGACGGCGAAGACGCCCATGCCCAGGTTGGCCACGCTGAGTCCGCCGGCGACGACGCCGTCGCCCGCGCCGTTGGGCACGAAGCTGGCCGCCTGCATGCCGGTGTAGTGCATGCCGCACACCGCCACGCCCATCACCAGCGCGCTGCCCAGCATCTGCAGCCGGCCGCGCAGGTTGAACGCCAGCCACAACGCCACGATCGACGCGACGATCGCGATCGCTCCGGAAGCCCCCACCAAGGCCATGTTGTAATGCGTATCGGCCGGCATCAGCATCGCCGCCATCCCGGTGTAGTGCATGCCGGTGACGCCCAGGCCCATGAACACGCCGGCGGCGACCAGTTTGCTCCAACCGAACACGCCGGTGCCGGCGATCGCCAGTCCGGCCATGCACGAGGCCATTCCGATCACGGCCGAGAGCGCGGTCAGCGCGAGGTCGTACGACACCGCGATGTCCATCTTGCAGGCGAGCATCGCGATGAAGTGCATCGCCCAGATCGCCCCTCCGCCCATCGCCGCGCCGGCGGCGACGATCGCCCCTCGGCGCTGCGATGCGCTCTGCGCGGCCGGGATCGCGATCGCCAATTGCAGGGCGGTGAAAGAACCCAGTACGGAAACCAGATAGGAAAGGACGACCAGCAGCGGGTCGTGCAGGCATTGGATAGCGTGATCGTGCGGCATCGGCGAACTCCCCTTCGCGTTGAGTGGCTGGCTGTTGCGTGGCTGGCTTAAGCGCTGAATTCGAAACTGCAGGCTTCCGCGCCGTTGTTCCGGCAATGGCTCTCGACGATGCGCACGCTGTCGGTGCCCTGCGGCCCGGCCAGCAGTCCGCCGAGCATGCCGCGCAGGAAATGGCAGCATGCCCCGTGCTCGCCGCGGTGGCAGAACGGGCTGTTTTTGACCCGCAATACGTCCTCGTGCATGTCCGCCTGCAGCAATTGGCGCATGGCCGGCAGCGCGATATGCCGCACCGAATCCAGCAGCGGCAGATGGCCGCCGAGCGCGTAGTCGCGCTTGTAGACCCAGGCGCCGACGCGCTGGCCGATGTAGCGCAACGTCGGTTCGCGCTGCGGCGGCGGCAGGTCGTGCTCCAGCGCCATCAGCTGGATGAAGATGTTCGGATAGTTGCGCGCCAGCTGCGGCAGCAGCGTTTCTACGCGCCGCATGTCGACGGCGGTCGCGGCCTGCGCGGCCGCCGTGGGTTTCGCGGCGGCCGCCGGCTTGGCCGCTGCCGGCGCCGCGCCGTTCGTCGCTGCGCCGTCGAGCGGCGACGCTTCGAAACTGTTGACCAGGTGGTGCGTGCCCAGGCGTTCCTCGAGCATCAGCAGGCCGCTGTCCGGGCCGCGCACGATCATGGTGAGCACGACGCCTTCGTCGCTGTTGACCATGCGCTGGCGCAACAGCGTGAATCCGGCGGCGATGACGGTCTGCCCGAGCGCCAGCAGCAAGCCGTCGCGCCGATCCGAGACCACGCGAAATTCGACATCCGCCATCCGCGCCCCCCTCGGCATGCCTGGTCGAAATCAGAGAAAGAAGTAGGGCCGGGCCCCTTTACCCGGCACCGCCGTCACGAACGTGCGGCGGACATCGCCCTCATCCAGCCTGCCAGCGGACGCAATAAAAAAACGTACACGCGATCACAAAACTAAACGGGCTTTTTTGTCCTGTACTTACGCCTAGGGCGAAGCATCAGCGCGCGAACAAGCCCGGCAAAGCATCCAGATCGACATTGCCGCCGGACAGGATCACGCCGACCCGGCGCCCGGCGAAGATTTCGCGATGGCCCAGCACCGCCGCCAGCGCGATCGCCGAAGACGGTTCGATCAACTGCTTGCAGCGCTGCCAGAACAGGCGCATCGCCGCCACGGTGGCGTCGTCGTCGACGGTCACCACCTGCACGCGCAGGCGGCGCAGCAGTGCGAAATTCGGTTCGCCCACCAGCGTGCGCAAGCCGTCGCAAACGGTATCGGGCGTGAATTGCGCGACGCGTTCGCCGCGCCGTAGCGACTCGAACGTGTCGGCCGCGCCGCTGGGTTCGGCGCCGATCGCCCGGCACTGCGGCGCGAAGGCCGCCGCCGCCAGCGCGGTGCCCGAAGACAAACCGCCGCCGCCGACGGGCGCGACCAGCAGGTCCAAGCCATCGACGGTGTTGAGCAATTCCATCGCGGCCGTCCCTTGCCCCGCGATCACCCACGGATTCGTGTACGGATGCACCAGCGTCGCGCCGGTGGCGCTTTGCACTTCGGCGCATTTGGCTTCGCGCGCCGCGGTCGTGGGCGCGCTGGTATGCAGCGTGGCGCCGTAGGCGGCGATCGCCGCGACCTTCGAGCGCAGCGCGCCCTCGGGCACCACCACATGGCAGGCGATGCCGCGCAAACGCGCCGCCAGCGCCAGCGCGGCGCCATGGTTGCCGGAAGAATGCGTGACCACGCCCGCTGCGGCCCGGGCATCGTCCAAGGCGAACACCGCATTGCACGCGCCGCGGAATTTGAATGCGCCGGCGCGCTGCAGGTGTTCGGCCTTGAAATGCAGTTCGCAGCCGGCCAGGGCGTCGATGCCGCGCGAGCGCAGCACCGGCGTGGCATGCGCATAGGGCGCGATGCGGGCGGCGGCGGCGAGGATGTCCTGGGCGCTGGGCGGATCGGCGGGAATCGTCATCCGTTCAGCTTAGCCGATGCCGCCCGCGCCGATCGCCGTCCGCAGCGCTGACGCGTTCAGCGGCGCGTCGACCGCATCGGAAGAATTAAGCGGCGATTCAATGCCTGCGGCCGATGCTGGTTCGGCCTATCGGGGGTCCGTCATGAAACTGCGTCTGCTTATTCCCATCCTGGCCGCCGCGTTCGCGCTGGCCGGCTGCGTCACCTACGACGGCTACGGTTACGGCGCCGGGTACTACCGCACGCAGCCGAACGTCGTTTACCGCCGCTACGGCAGCTATCCCTACGGCTATTACGATGGCTACTACGGCGACGGCTACTACGATTCGCGCCGCTATTACGGCTACCCGTATTACGCCTATCCCTATTACAGCTATCCGCGCCACCACCACTATTACTACCGGCCGCCTTACGGGCACGGTCATGGCGGCGGGCACTACCGCCCGCCCAGCAGCCGGCCGCCTTCGGGCAAGCCGCCGTGGCGCGACCTGAACAAGATCCGCCCGGCCGAAGGCGCCCAACCGATGATGCCGCCGCGCCGAAGCGTGGGTTCGTCGTCCGGAAGCGTGCAGCCGACGCCCGCCTATCGTCCTGCACCGGTTTCCCGCCCCTCGCCTGTTTCTCGCCCGTCTCCGGTGGTGGCCCCACGCGCGCCGGTCGCGCCCAGGGCGTCGGTCCCGGCCGGTTCGGAGCGGCGTGAAGAAGCTCGCCGCGCCCGTGCGGAAATGAAGTCGGGAACGCGCTGACCGCGGGCCGCCGGTGGGCGACGGCTCGGGCGATGGCAAAAACGCGACCATCGTCCCGAACTGCGAACTTCAAACCGCTTGCGCTGGCCGGTCGGCGGTCGCACTCTAGCCACTAATGACCGAACGCGTCGTTTTACGACGTTGAGTGTAGTGGTCGACCTCTGTCGACGCCCGGTGGGGAATCACGGATCCCCCCTGTTCCGCCTCCGCCGGGCGTCGGCGCCATAAAAAAACGGGGCCGGACGTCCCCCGACATCCGGCCCCTCGCGTCCCCAGTGTGCGCATGGCCGTCCCTGTTCCTGCCCGGCCAACGCCCCCGCGTCTTGCCACGCTGGGTGCAAGTAGGGATAAAGCAGGAAGCGTGCCAACCCGCCCGGCACGGGGTCGGCGATAATGCCGGCCCATTAAGCCCCTCTCCTCTCGGGAGAGGGGTTGGGGTGAGGGTTCGGCGAAGCGACGCCGTTCCGCTGACGCGATACTCCGAACCCTCATCCGGCCCTTCGGGCCACCTTCTCCCGCAGGAAGAAGGCAACCGTCGCCTACCGCCAGATCGTCATGACCGCTTCCTTCCATCGCTACGACGTCATCGTGATCGGCGGCGGCCACGCCGGCACCGAGGCCGCGCTCGCGTCCGCGCGCGCCGGCGCCCGCACCTTGCTGCTGACCCACAACATCGAAACGGTCGGCGCGATGAGTTGCAATCCGGCGATCGGCGGCATCGGCAAAGGCCATCTGGTGAAAGAGATCGACGCGCTCGGCGGCGCCATGGCGCATGCCGCCGATTTGGCCGGCATCCAGTGGCGCACCTTGAACGCATCGAAGGGGCCGGCGGTGCGCGCGACGCGCTGCCAAGCCGATCGTTCGCTGTACCGCAGCGCGATCCGGCGCATCGTCGAATCGCAGCCGAACCTGACGGTGTTCCAGGCGGCGGTCGACGACCTGATCGTCGAAAACGAAACGGTGCGTGGCGCGGTCACGCAAACCGGTTTGCGTTTCGAAGCGCCGGCGGTGGTGCTGACCGCGGGCACCTTCCTCGCCGGCAAGATCCACGTCGGCCAGACCCAGTATGCCGCCGGCCGCGCCGGCGATCCGCCCGCGACGACGCTGGCGCATCGTTTGCGCGAAGGCCCGTTCGCGGTCGACCGGCTCAAGACCGGCACGCCGCCGCGCATCGACGGCCGCACGCTCGATTACACGGTCATGGAAGAACAGCCGGGTGACACGCCGCTGCCGGTGTTCTCGTATCTGGGCGACGCGTCCGAACATCCGCGCCAAGTGTCGTGCTGGATCACCCACACTTCCGAACGCACGCACGAGATCATCCGCGGCGCGCTCGATCGCTCGCCGTTGTTCACCGGCGCCATCGAAGGCATCGGCCCGCGCTACTGCCCGTCGATCGAAGACAAGGTCGTGCGTTTCGCCGAAAAGGCGAGCCACCAGATCTTCGTCGAGCCCGAGGGCCTGGACGTCGCCGAGATCTATCCCAACGGCATCTCCACCTCGCTGCCGTTCGATGTGCAGCTGGCGCTGGTGCGCAGCATCCGCGGCTTCGAAAACGCGCACATCACCCGGCCGGGTTACGCGATCGAATACGATTTCTTCGATCCGCGCGGCCTGAAGACCTCGCTGGAAACCAAGGCGGTGGCCGGCCTGTTCTTCGCCGGCCAGATCAACGGCACCACCGGCTACGAAGAGGCCGCCGCGCAGGGGCTGATCGCCGGCATGAACGCAGCGCGCTTCGTGCAACAGAAGGATGCGTGGTCGCCGCGCCGCGACCAGGCCTATGTCGGCGTGCTGATCGACGACCTGATCACACACGGCACGCTCGAGCCGTATCGCATGTTCACCTCGCGCGCCGAATACCGGCTGCAGCTGCGCGAGGACAACGCCGATTTGCGCCTGACCGAAACCGGCAGGGACCTGGATTTGGTCGACGACGCGCGTTGGAACGCTTTCGCCGCCAAGCGTGAGGCCATCGCGCGCGAAACCGAGCGCCTGCGCGGTGTGTGGGCGACGCCCGCCAATGCATTGGGGCGCGAGCTCGAACAAGCGACCGGCGTCGCCGTCAGCCGCGAAACCAACGCGCTCGACCTGCTCAAGCGGCCGGAACTGGATTACGTCAAGCTGCTGTCGGTGCCGTCGCTGGGGCCTGCGGTCGCAGACGCCAAGGTGGCCGAGCAGGTCGAGATCGGCGTGAAGTACGCCGGCTATCTCGAGCGCCAGCGCGGAGAGATCGAACGCCAGCAGCGCAACGAAGACACCGCGATCCCCGATGGCTTCGACTACGCCGCGGTGCGCGGCCTGTCCGCCGAAGTACAGCAGAAACTGGAACGCGTGCGCCCGCAGACCGTCGGCCAGGCCCAGCGCATCCCGGGCATGACCCCAGCGGCGATCTCGCTGCTGCTGGTGCACATCGCGCGCCAGCGGCGCGCGCAGGTCGCATGAGTTCGGCCGACGGTTCCGGCGACATCCATCCGATAGCGGCGGACAAAAGACAGGCGGTTCTCGATGCCTTGGATGGCATCGAGCGGGAGCATCGGGTGCGGGTCCTATTCGCCTGCGAGTCCGGCAGCCGCGGCTGGGGGTTTTCCTCGCCCGACAGCGATTACGACGCGCGCTTCATCTATTCGCACGAGCCGGATTGGTACGTGACGGTCCTGGAACGGACTCGGCCGGGACAGCCTCAGCGCGACGTGATCGAACTGCCGATCGACGACGACCTGGATGTCAGCGGCTGGGATCTGCGCAAGGCGCTCCGGCTGTTGGCGAAATCGAATCCCACGCTGTCCGAATGGGTGCGTTCGCCGATCGTCTATCGGCAGGACAGTGCTGTCGCTAGCGAGTTAAGAGGCTTGTCCGAACGCTTCTATTCGCCGATCGGCGCCTGGCGCCATTACTTCAGCATGGCGAAAGGCAACTATCGCGGTTATTTGCAGGGCGAGAGCGTTCGTACGAAGAAGTATCTGTATGTGCTGCGCCCGTTGCTGGCTTGCCTGTGGATCCAGCGATCCGATGATCCGCCGCCGATGGCGTTCGAGCTGCTGTTGGAACGCTTGTTGCCAAATGGCATGTTGCGGGAGCGGATCGACGCATTGCTGGCGGTGAAGCGCCGCAGCGCCGAAATCGCGCAGGGCCCGCGAATAGCGGAGATCAACGAGTACGTGGAACGGACGCTCGCCGAATTCGAGATGGGTCCACCCCGGCTGCGCGCGGCGGAGGGACATCCCGACGAGCTGGACGATTTTCTCCGTCGCACAATAAGGCAAGGGCTTTTGTAGGAGCGGCTTCAGCCGCGAGCTCTTTCCTTCCGATCGCCGTGCGCGTCGAAAGCTCGCGGCTGAAGCCGCTCCCACAAAGAACGAAGAGCGCGATTACAGCTCGCGGACGGCTTCGCGATCCGACGCGGGCTTGCGCCGCCATGGGAGCGGAACGCTGAACAGCATCAACGCGATCCACGCCAGCCGGCTCGACCACGATTCGCGGTCCGGCGGCGCCAGCGTCCGCGCTTCTGCCGGATCCTCTTCGTCTTCCAGCACGTACTCGCCCGCTTCGGCCGCACGCAGGACATCGCGCGCCTGCTGCGCCTGCGCCCGCGGCACGCGCAACTTCACCCCGCCCACCGCCAGCCGCCATTCCCAATTCGCCATCATCAGGTGCTCGTCGCCCAGATGCGCATCGATGCCTTGCGAAGCCAGCAGGCCCCGGGCGATATGCGCTTCGATCGGATCGTGATAGTGGGCGACGGTCGTAAACATCGGCTCGGTGCCTCCGCGGCCAGGTCAGGGTACGCTTGGCGCATGAAAGCCGCCACAGCCCTGGTCTTGCTGCCCCTCGCGTTGCTCGGCGCCTGTCAGCGCCAGGCCGAACCATCGGCGCCGACCGGCGCATCCGGCGAAGTACGCGTGTGGCCCCTGCTCGCCGAGCAAGGCGCAGCGCAACCCGATCTCGCCGTCGCTGCAGACGGCCGTTTGCTGCTGAGCTGGATCAGCGTGCGCAAGGGGCGCGACAACGCGCTGCAATTCGCCGCCTACGGCACCGACGGCCGCTGGCAAAGCACCCCGAAGACGATCGCCGTCGGCGAGGCGCTGCTCTCCAACTGGGCCGACACGCCGCACATCGCCGCCACGCCCGACGGCGCGCTGTGGGTGCACTGGCTGCAGAGGACCGGCGCCGGACCCGCCGAATACGATTTGGCGCTGAGCCGTTCGGGCAACCGCGGCTTCAACTGGAGCGCGCCGGTGGTCGTCAACCGCGACCAGGGCGGCGAACACGGCTTCGCATCGTTGTGGCCCGCATCGCCGACGACGCTGGGCGTGGCGTGGCTGAATCCCGCACAAGCGGGCGAGGGCGGCGCGCACGAAAACCACGGCGGCATGTCGCTGCGCACCGCGAGCTTCGACGCATCGCTGCAGCGCATCGCCGAAAGCCCGCTCGACGAAGCCACCTGCGAATGCTGCCAGACCGATGTCGCCATGGCCGCGAGCGGCCCGGTCATCGTCTATCGCGACCGCGACGTCGATGAAATACGCGACATCGCCGCGGTCCGCTACGACGGCAAGGCTTGGAGCGCGCCTGTGCGCGTGCACGCCGATGGCTGGAAGATGCCGGCCTGCCCGGTGAATGGGCCCGCAGTGGCGGCGAAAAACGACGACGTCATCGTCGCCTGGTACACCGCTGCCGGTGGTGTACCCGTATTGCAACTCGCGCGCAGCCGCGACGGCGGCGCCAGTTTCGCGGCGCCGCTGAAGGTCGACCGTGGCGCGGCAGTGCTCGGCCGCGTCGATGTCGCCTACGACGGCAAAGAGGCATGGGTGTTGTGGTTGCGTGAGGAAGCTGGCGCGCAATCCTTATGGCTGGCACGTTATCCGGCCGACTTGAGCAAAGAAACCCGCAAGTCGAAAGTTGCAGACCTACAGGCGCGCGGATCGGCAAGCGGATTTGCCAAACTCGCATTGCGCGCCGATGGCGCTTATGCCGTATGGACCGACGCGGTGGACGGCCAGCCACGTCTGCGCGGGGCACAGATCCTGCGCTGAACGCAGGGTCCGCCGCGGGCCTGCCGGTAAGCCGCGAAAAACGAAAACAAAGCCGACGGTGCATGGCCTCGCCGAATCTTGCTGACCGGGCATCCCCGGTCGGACTAGCGCCAGCGCCCAAAAACGCCCGTTTTAACGTGGCGACGGCTCGATTTGTGTCCGCATGTCCACTCTCGAGGTCTTTTTTCGTCGTTAAGCCCGCACCGAATCCTGTTCCGGTTCAAGAAGCCGGTCCGACCACCAGCGGGAGAGACATCGATGATCATCGACGAAAAGAAAAGCGACGGCATGGCCGCAAAAGCCGTCAACGAGACACGACCGCGAGAGTACCGCTCGCGACCCGATACGCTTTCCATTACCGGCCCGATACTGAAGTTCGAACTGGCCAATGCCGCGGAAAAACCAGCGACGGCGGAGACATGCTATCGCAAGAAGCAGGCCTGCTACGCCAAGTTTCGTGCGGCTGCCGCTTCGGTGCCGCTGGAACAGACGGCCGATGGGCACCTGCATCTGGTGACTGCGATCGACTGCGATTCCCATGAAATCGTCGGTAGCGTGAGCCTGTACCGGCGTGGCGACGGCGCGATGCTGCCGCTGGAACGAGCGCTCGGCGGGATGGTGCGCTTGCAACCCGAGATCGACAGTTGGCGTGGACGGCATGTCGTCGAGTTCAGCGGTCTTTGGGCCGACGAGATATGGCGCAAGACCGGTTTGAGCGAACAGTTGATGCTGGTCGCCTTCGCCGCTGCGCATCGCCTGCGTGCGGACAAAATCGTCGGTTTCTCGCATCAGCACGTGCTTGAGTTTTACGGCACGGTCGGGCTCGTACCGGATTTCGGCCTGGGCCAGTACGACTATCCGAATGCGGACTACGTATCGACCGTAGTCTGGGGCGATCCGGTTGCCTTTTTGACTTTGCCCGTCGAGCGCAGGCCGATGGTGAAGCGCTTCGCAGACTGCATCTCTTTCGGCCAGCCGATCCTGTGGCGGAATTTCAACGAACGGCTTGCTCTGAAACCATGACTACCGCCTCCCCTGCATCGTCGGATTCCGCGCATCGTGTCGCTCGCCATGAGTGCGCTGCCGAGATCGTGGTCGGTCGCGACGCCGAGTGCCTCTCGAGACAATCGGGTTACGAGGCCGTCGATACGCTGCGGCTGCAGATAGCCGATCTGCTGCAGTCCCGGTTCGTGTCCGAAAAGCTGGATGCGCCGCGGCTGCGGTCGGCCGTCGACGCGTTCCTGGCCGAACGCGGCCCCGATTACGGCGTTTGGGCGCACTACCCATGGGCGCGGCGGCTTGTGCGGGTCTTGCCCGAGGCCGACTTCATCGAGCTCCGGACCAATCGCAACCAGCACAAGATCACCGCCGCCGAGCAGCGCAGGCTGGCGAGCAAGAAGATCGGCGTAGTCGGCCTTTCTGTAGGACAGTCGGTCGCCTTGACGCTCGCGCTCGAACGCAGCTGCGGTGAACTGCGGCTTGCAGATCACGACACGATCGATCTTTCCAATCTCAATCGCTTGCGCTGCGGTATACACAACATCGGCCTGCCCAAGACCGTGGCCGCGGCGCGCGAGATCGCCGAGCTCGACCCCTATCTGAAAGTGGATTGTTTCGACAGCGGCTACACGCAGGACAATAGCGAGGCTTTTCTCGATGG
Organism: Luteimonas galliterrae; assembly: GCF_023374055.1. Classification (NCBI taxonomy): domain Bacteria; kingdom Pseudomonadati; phylum Pseudomonadota; class Gammaproteobacteria; order Lysobacterales; family Lysobacteraceae; genus Luteimonas; species Luteimonas galliterrae. The sequence goes on from NZ_JAMBEP010000006.1 coordinate 57,171, forward strand.
ATTGGATGCCGTCATCGACGAGTGCGACAGCTTGGACGTCAAGCTGCGATTACGCGAGGCAGCACGCGCACGCGGTATTCCTGTGCTGATGAACACTTCCGACCGCGGCATGACGGATATCGAACGCTTCGACACAGAACCAGATCGTCTTTTTTTCCATGGGCGGATGAAAAACCAGGATCCTGAGACGCTCGCGGATCTGAGCACCGAAGAAAAGGTACCGATCGTGCTCGATATCATCGGTTTGTCATCCTCTTCGGTGCGGCTGCGCGCGTCGATGATGGAGATCGAGCAGAGCATCAAAACCTGGCCACAGCTGGCGTCCGACGTCACCCTTGGCGGTGCCATCGTCTGCGACGCGGCACGGCGGCTGTTGCTGGGAGAACCCGTCGAATCGGGCCGTTACTATATGGATCTTGCCCAAGTGGGGAGCCGTCGGCCGTCGGTGCAGCCCAATGCGTTCGAGTCCGAGACGCATTCGAATTCCATCGCGGATCAATTCGAGGGCCCATTGGACAGCATCATCGCCGATGCCATTCTCGCTCCGTCGGCAGGCAACGTGCAGCCATGGCAATGGCAGAAAACGGAAAGCGGGCTTGTGCTGAAATACCGCCGCACTGACCAAGCCGGCGTGCTGTACCACGACGACAAAGCGGCTATGGTCGGCCTGGGCGCAACGCTGGAATCGGCGATCATTTCGTCGAGCCATCATGGCTTCCAGGTCGAGGTCGAGATCGACACGCAAGGCGCCGCGATCGCGTCCTTGTCGCTGGTCGATGGAGGACGGCATTGCAGCGAGCCCTTACACGCCCAACTGGTGCGGCGACGGAGCGTACGTACCCGCCCACGAACCATCTCATCTCTTCCGGACACTTTGCTGGACCGGTTGTGCATGCAGGCGGCCAGGTTTCCGGGTCTCAAGCTTGCCTTCTTGAGCGAACGGCGGGCGATAGAATCCGTGGCCGAACTCGTGGGAGAGGCCGAGCGCTTGCGCATTCTCGATCCGGATTCGCACGCGGACATGGTGCGCGAAATCGCCTGGTCAGAGCACGAGCATCGACGCGCAGGCGAAGGAATTCCTCTGTCGTCGCTGTCGTTGTCAGCGGCCGAAGAGGCTACGCTGCAGATCCTGCGCGACCCGGATATCGTGGCGATGCTGTGCGAGTGGGATCTGGGCGGAGGTCTGGCCAAGCTGGCTCATGAGCAAGTGTCTTCCAGTTCCGCCATCGGCCTGTTGTGGTCGGCCACCAGTACACATGGCGATTATCTGTCTGGCGGGCGAGCGCTGCAGCGTGTGTGGCTGGAAGCTACGCGTGCGGATGTTGGTCTTTGTCCCGTGACGCCCCTCTGCTATCTGCTCGGCGCATGGCGTGCGGGCAGGCCGGTCACGGAGCTGCAGGCCGCAGCGCTGCCGGAAATCGACAAGCGCTTCCGGGCGATCTTCGGCGTGCCGGAATCGCGCGCCGACATCGCATTGTTCCGCCTGCTCCCCGCCGCAGACGAATTGAATTCTCCACGCTCCACGCTGAGAAGGCGCAGCTAGCGTTCAATCGCCGAATATGGCCGCGCCGAGCTTGCCGGCCAGCGCGCGGATTTCGAGCAACCGGACGTCCGTAGTCTCCAGCGCCGCCCTTTGCGAGCGGTCGATGGTCGACAGCCGCGAGGCTGCGGCGATTTGCGAATCGACATGCAAATGCCACATGGTGCGCAGCCCGCGGATCAGCAGCGCACGCTCGGCTGGATCCAGCTCGACCCGCATCCGCAGGCCGCCCTTGTTCGCATCCCTTGCCATACTCGTCTCCATATGGGTAACGCCTTGCAGCACCGGCTCCGCCTGCGTCCAGGGGTTGGCGGCGCTACAGTCAAGACGGGGAACGAACGGGCCGATGGCCAGCGGTCACTGCACATTTTTCACAACTGCGAACGCGATCACATTGTGCGGGGCGTAAAGCAAGCCTATGCGGTCGTTCGCGCTGAGCGAAAGGCAGCCGGCAAGTCCAGGAAAGGGGGCGAGGGCGGCGTGCGCGGCGGGCATGTTCCTGCGCACCGGAATGAAAGCCAGCTCGACGAAACCACCGGCGAATGCCGCAGGCTGCGAAGGCGCGGCAATGCGACCGGATTTTCTAAGTTGGCCTTGCGCGTCGATGGGGCGTATGTCTTGTGGGCCGACATCGCCGAAGGAAGCCAAGGTTAAGAGGCGTGCAAGTTCTGCGTGAGTGCCGATACGTCTGCTTTTCGCGGCCGCGATCAATGGCGCACGTCTTGCTGAACAGGGTTCTTCCATCATCCATGCCCGGTGGGCCAGTTTCGATAGCGCAGCCTTTCGAACGCAGCTAACCTAAATGGGGTTTTAGGACGAGCATCCGCCCGGGATTAGGCGACACCCTCGCGTCGTTCGATTCGCGCGCGCATTCATTCAAGTTACGGCTTCCCATGTTTCACCTTCGCTTGATCGATCGGGGTCAATCCTGACGCTACACGCGACCTATCGCGCCGCCGAAGCGCTGGGAGGGTGCGATGAAGCGGTCTCTAGCCGTCGTCTTGGGTGCCGTGCCGCTGCTTCTTTTACTTGCGGCCGGAGGCGTTGGCTGGAACCGGTACTTCCGAACGCCGTCGGTCGACAGGCTGCCGATCCCGGAGCAGTTGGTTTCGATCCAATCGCCGTCAGGCCGGAAGCTGGTCGCACAGAGCGGGTATGCGGCCGATTACGACAGCCTTGCCGCCAACTTCGTCGCGCAAATGCGCGGTTCCTTCTGCGGCGTAGCCAGTTCGGTGGTCGTCATCAATGCGATGCGCGACGAGGACGACCATATCGACCAATCCACGTTCTTCACCGAGGCTGTCGAGGAGATCGCGTCTTCCTGGCGGGTCAGCGTGTCGGGAATGTCGCTGAATCAACTCGGCCGCGCCTTGCGCGCGCACGGCGCGGATGCGACGGTCGTCTACGCCTCCGATACGGACCTCGAAGCGTTCCGCCGGATCGCGCGAAAAAATTTGAGAGCGACCGGAGACTTCCTGCTCGTGAACTACCAGCGCGCCGAACTGGGCCAAACCGAAGGCGGCCACATCTCACCGATCGCCGCTTACGATCACGAAACCGACCGCTTCCTGATCCTCGACGTGGCGGCGCACAAATACCCGTCGGTTTGGGTGCCCGCGACCTTATTGTGGGACGCGATGAACGCGCCGCTCAATCCTTCGTCGCAACGCACGCGCGGCTTCCTCATCGTCCGGGAAGGGCCTTATGCACGGGCCGGGCGCGCCACGCGCAGCGCATCGCTCCGGTCCGTTGCGGAGGCCGCCCCTGGCCGAAAGCCGAACTGAGGCGGGCCATGCTTGCGGCCTGCAGGTCATGCTGCGCTTTTTCACGGCAACCGGACGAGCCGGGTTTCCAAGCCCAGGAACGCGCCATAACGCCGCACCGCATCTGCCGCCGCACGAACTTCGCTGCTACGCAAGGGCCTCAGCGGCTCGAGACCGATCTCCGCCACGGTCTTGATCTTGCGCTTCCAAGTCGCAGCCACGCGTCCTCCGCTGATCAGGCTGGCGTTGAATAGCCCGTTGAGTCCGATCACGCGCGGGCCGAAGGCGGGATCCAGCGGAATGCTGCGGTCGCGGTAGGCGACCAAGTATTCGTCGAACGGCGGAAGTAGATGGACCCGTTGGACGGCCGCGGCGCGGAGGTCGGCGGCCGCGGATGACCAGTACACGACGCCGTCGATGGATTCGCCGACGAGTTGCCGTTCGGCGCCATCGACTGCAGCCTGCGCGTCTTTCAGGGTCAGGCCCGACCACCAAGCCAGATCGTGCGCGGTCGCCGGACCGCGGCTGGCGAAATAACGGGCGGCCAAGGCGGAGAGCGCTTCGTCGCGCGGTAATGCTTTCGATTCGGGCAGCCACGCATCGGCCAGTACGTAGGTCGGCTGCTTGCCGACCCGCGGCCCGCCGCAGATCACGGCGTCTTGCGAAAGCTGGCCGAGGATGTTGATGCCGCGCGAGGCGCCGGTTTCGATGCCGGCGGCCGCGAACGCGTCGTACAACGCGGTCCGCGAAACCGGTTCGCCGCTGCGCAGCGCCTTCTCGGCGATCTTGCGGCAGCGCTTCATCGCCGCGGCGTCCAGGCCGTACATGCGTTCGATGCGGCCTGCGTTCAACGCGGACATGCGGGCGCCGGTCAGGGCCAGCATCCAGCGTACGTCGTCGGCGGCGAGCAGGTGCAGGGTGCCGCGCATCGGCCAGGTGCGGACCAGTTTTCGTTCCGCGATGGCGCGCTCGACATCGGCTTCGGTCGCTTCGCGGGTGCGCAGCCCGACGGCCCACAGCGAAGCGTAGTAATCCTGGGCCTGCATCGCCAGCATGCGCGACACCGTCTGCTGCGGCGTACCGGCGAACGGTTCGGCGATGCCCTGGTTGGCCAGTCGCACGGCCGCGATGCCCGCGTAGTGCGCAGGCAATTTGCGAGCGGGCGCCTCGCGTGCGGCGGCGCGAGTCATTTTTCCTTGCGCCAGTTGATCGACGCGCGGTTCTCGACCGTGCTCGATTCGACCTGCACGTCGAAGCCTTTGCGCAGCAGGTACTTCAAAGTCAGCACCTGGCCGGAACCGACCAGCGACACGCCGTAGCCCACGTACAGCCGCGGCGACAGGTATTTGCCGACGCCGACGACCGAACCGCCCAGCGCGCGCGATTGGCTGACGCCGGCGTCGTCGAAGCCGAGCTTGGCGCCCAGTTGCGAGGCCAGCACGCCGCTGCCCGCGGCCAGCGCGGCCGAGGCGGCGTCGACCTGCTGCGCTTCGCCGCCGGTCGCGCCTTCCAGGCTGCGGCCCAGCACGAGGTAGGCCATCGCTTCGGAGCGCTGCATCGCCGGATCCGACCAGACTTGGGCGCGCGGCGCCTGGGCGCGGCCGGTGACGTCGATGCCGGCGGTCACATCGCCCACATGCCGTTCGGCGCGGATGTTGATGATCGGATCGGAGACGATGCTGTTGCTCCAGCTCAACTCGCCGCGGGTGATGTCCAGCTGCTGGCCGTAAGCCTTGTACTTGCCGTCGACGTCGAGCCGGCCGTTGGCGACCATCTCGCGGCCGGGCCGCGCGCGCACCTGCATCCGACCGCCGATCTTGCCGGTCAGGCCGAAGCCTTTCATGTTCACGTCGTCGCCGAGCACGACCGCCAGATCCATGTCCAGCGGCGAGCTCGGCGCTTCTTCCGGATCTTCGGGATCGAGCACCACCACGTCCGCGGACGCGGACACGCCCATTTCCAGGCGTTCCAGGTCGATGTCGGCCGAAGGCACCGTCACTTCGCCGCGCAGTTGCATCGTCTTGTCGACGATGCCGAACTGCAGGTTCGGATTGGCGACCGCGCGCAGCTGCGAAGTATCGGCGACCAGCACGTTCTCGCCGCGGATGTTGAGCTGCAGCGGCGTGGCCTGGCCATACCAGGACAAGCCGCCTTCGACGGTCAGCGCGCCTTCGCCGGTCTTCACCGATCCGGAAATGCGCGCAGAGCCGTCGGGCAACGCGTCCAGGCGCATCCGGCCTTCGCTCAAATTCAAGCCTAGCGCCGGCAGTTCGCCCTTGAAGTTGGTCAGATCCGCTTCGCCGCCGAGCGCCGGCTTGGCGCGCGTGCCGCTCAGGCTGACGTGGCCCTCGATCAGGCCTTCGGGCCGCACCAGGTCCGGCGAGAACAGTTCCAGCCAGAACAAGCGCGACATGTTGAGATAGATGTCGCCGGTGAGCGGCGCGTAATCGTCCCAACCGGTGGCGACGCGCGCGTCGATGAAGCCGTCGCCCCTGAAGCCGGTGCCGAGCCGCGCCTGGATCCGCAGCGGATCGAAATCGGCGTCGAAGGTGAAGTTGTCGTAACGCACGATTTCGCGCCGGGTCTTGTCGCCGATGCGCAGGCCGCCTTCGAGCGAAGCGACGTGGATCTTGCCTTCCCATGCGTTGCCGCGCGGTTTGATGTGGCCGTCGAGGCTCACTTCTCCGCGCAACAGCAACGGGCGGCCTTCGTTCGGCGGCAGCCAGGGCTGCAGCAGCGTCAGCGGCAACGCCGCGGCCTTCACCGTGACGCCTTGCTGCGGCCAGACCGCGTTCGCGCACAACTCGCCGCCGCCTTCCGCGCCCAGGCAGGCATCGGCGAGGCTGAAGGACGGCGGATTGACGATGAACGGCGCGGGCTGGCGCAACCGCCACGCGGCGCCTTTCGACGGCGTCAGCTGCAGCGTGGCGAGCGTGCCTTGCCAGCGCGCGCCGGTTTTGCGCGCGTTGCCGGACAAGGCCACCGCACCCATCGCGTTGCGCGCGTCGCCGTCCACCTGCAGGTTTTCGATCGCGCCGCGCGCGTCGACGCGCAGCGACTCCAGGACCATGCCCGCGGCGACGTTCGTGCCGCGCACTGCGAGTTCGCCGCCGCTGCCGCGCCAGAGCAGGCGGCCTTTGATCGACAGGCTTTCGGCCGCGTAGCCGCTCCATTTCACGCCGCTGCCGACCAGGTCCGCGGTGATGTCCGGCGTATCGCGGTTGCCTTTGAGCAGCACCTTGCCGCGCAGCGTGCCGGCGGCATCCGGCAGCAGGTCGTCCAACTGCAGCGGCTGCAGATTCGCGGCGATGTCGATCTTGTCGCCGACTTTGCCCTTGGCGTCGATCCTGCTGTTGCCAAGCTTCAAAGCCAAATCGCCTTCGCCTTGCTCGCCGCGCAACGCGAATTTGCCGCGGCCCTGCAGCGGACGGCCGCGCAGTTTTCCGCTGAGCGCGGGCACATCGAGCGTCGCATCGAAACCGCCCGGTTGACCGTCTGCCGTCGTCGGTCGCTGTTTGCCTTTGCTCGCCAATTGGCCGGACACGTTGCCGTCCCAGCCCGGCGCGAAATAACCGGGATCGAATCCCGCGAGTTTGGCCCGCAGATCCCAATCCAACACAGGCGTCCAGCCGACCTTGCCGGTAGCGTCCAATGTGCCGGTCGGCATTTTGGCGCGCAGCGTCTTGATGGTGGCGCGCTCGGTGTCGCCGCGCACGTCCAGATCCACAGTGGCTTTCTGCTCGCCGCGGGCGATGCGGGCGTTGCCGACCGCGGCCCAGTCTTTGATCCGTCCCGCGATGCCCAGGTCGGCGTCGACGCCGATCGGCACCGGCGCCGCGGCGCCCTTGGGCTGCGCCGGATCGGGCGCAGCCCCGAACTTGAAACCGCGCGCATTCACCGCGAAACGGAACTTGCCTTCTTCCGGCACAGTGAAGTCGGCCCTGCCGTGCAGCGTCGCGCGCCCATCGTAGGCGTCGACGACCAGCGGCGCGACGGTCAGCACCTGATCGTCCAACTTCACCTTCGACGGCTGCAGGGTGACGGCCATATCGCCTTGCGCGACGGTGCCGCGCAACTGCGCCGAGCCGCCTTTGCCATCGGCGGTCAAATCGAACGACAGCGGTTGCGGTTCGGCGGCCGCGGCGCCTTCTTCCGGCGGCAACAACAATGCCAGGTCGAGCGCTTCGGTCTTCGCAGAAAAATGCCAGACCGGGTCTTCCTTGCCGGTGAAGGTCAGCATCGCACGCAGCGGCGCCGGCGCGTTGCCGGAGACGAGCACGTCCATCTTGGAAAGATCGCCCTGCGCGTTGAGCGACAGCTTCGCCGGCGTGCGGCCGCGCGGCGCGGGGAAGGTCGCCGTGCCGATCATGTTGGTGCGGTAGTCGCGCTGCGGCATGTAGTCGCCACTGAGCGAGAAATCGCCGCGGTCGCTGTCGATGGCCAGTTTCTCGACGTGCACCAGTCCGGTGGCCACGTCGACGCCGCCGCGCAGCTTGCGGATGTCGATGACATGCTCGCCCGATTGGCTGATGTCGAAACCGTCGATCGCCAGCGCATCGGCCTGGATCGCCAGCGGCATCTCGATGTTCGGCAGCGACTCGGGCCAGCTCGGCAGCTTGAAAGGCTCGTCGCTCTTGGGCACATCGAGCGTCGCGTTGGTCAGCTGCATCGCGTCCAGGCGCAGACGGCGGCCGAGCAGCGGGCGGATGTCCGGATCCAGATACGCGCGTTCGGCGGTGAAATGGATCTTATCCCAGCGCAAATCCAAACCATGCAGGATCAGCGGGCCGGCCAGCGGGCCTTCCACTTTCTCCCATTTCAGCGACGCGCCCGGCGGCAGCCGGGCGATGATCTGCGCCAACAGCACATCGCGTCCGGCGACCGTCTGCAGCAGCCAGTACAACAGCAGTACCGCGCCGATGGCCAGCAGCGCGACCGAACCGCCCGACCACGCCCAGAATTTCTTGCGCCGATAAAAGCGTTTGCGCGGAACGGAAGCGGGCATCGGCGCGCTCACAAGTCCGCTCCGATGTTGAGATAGACCTGGAACGAAGAATCCGGATCGTTCAAGCCGCGTGCGATGTCGATCCGCACCGGTCCCACCGGCGAGCGCCAGCGCAGGCCGATGCCGACGCCGGTGTGCAGGTCGGGCGTGTCGTCGAACGCGCTGCCGGTGTCGACGAACACGGCGCCGCCCCACGGGCTGCCGTCGAGATAGCGTTCGTATTCCACCGTGCCGGTGAACATGTGCTTGGCGCCGAGCGCGAAATTGTCCGGCGGCGGGGTGCGCGGCCCGACTTCGCGGTAGGCGTAGCCGCGGATGCTGCGGTCGCCGCCGGCGAAGAAGCGCAGGCTCGGCGGCATGGCCACCAGGTCGTCGGTCATCGTGGTGCCGAATTCGCCGCGCAGCAGCAGGCGGCTGTTCGCGTCCAGGCCCAGGAACCAGCGCAGGCTGCCGTACAGCTGCCCGAAATTCGCATCCGAGCCGACGCTCTTCAGGCCGCCGCGCAGCGACGCGCTGGCGCTGAAGCCGCGGCGCGGGAACAGCTTGTCGTCCACATCGACGTAATCGGCGCGCAACTCCGGGTAGAACAGCGTCGAGTACTGGTAGATCTTCTTGCCTTCCGCATCGGTGTCGCCGTAGTTCCAGCGTTCGCGCAGCGCGTTGATCGAAGCGATCGCGGTGAGCTTGTCGTTGATCTCGCCGCTGCGCGCGGCGCTGAGCTTGACGTTGCGCAGGTCGATGTAGTCGGTCTGCTCGTCGTAGGCGCTGAAGGTGCCGGTGTACCAGCCGTCCAGCCACTTGAACGCCGGGATGCGGTACTGCGTGGTCAGGCTCTTGCGGTTCTGCGCGTAGTCGAGCTGGTTGTTGAGCTTGTGGCCGCGCGCGTTCACGTAGCGGCGCTCGAGGCCGGTGCGGATACCGGCGCCGCTCTCGCTGCCGTAGCTCAGGCCGACCGTGTAGACCGTGCGCTTGGCGCGCTTGAGGGTGACGTCGACCGGCACCTTGCCGTCCACCGCTTGGTCCGGATGCGGTTCCATGTCGATCGAGCTGAAGTAGTCCAGCTTGGTCAGCGATTCGCGCAGCCGGTCCAGCTTGCCCTGGTGCCAGTAGCTGCCTTCCTCCCAATACACCAGCGGCTCGAACAGGCCGGGCTTGAAGTAGTCGTCGTGGAAGGTGACGTGGCCGATGTCGTAGCGCATGCCGCTGTCCCAGGTGAGGTCGATGTCCGCGGCATGCTCCGCGCGCGTGACCGACACCTGGCGTTGGGTGAAGTCGGCATCGAAATAGCCGCGGTCGGACAGGCGCCGGGTGATCGCGATCTTGCTGGTTTCGTAAACGGTGTGGTCGAAGACTTCTTCGGGCTTCGGCTTGAACGCGGCCAAGTCTTCCTTCAGGTAACGGTCGCCGCCGCCTTCGCCGCTGATCGCGATGTTCGAACGCCGCACGCGCACCGGTTCGCCCTTGGCCACGGTGATGTTGACAGTGAGCCGGTCGCCGTTGCGCGGCGCGTCCACGGTGACCGTGGGCGTGTAGTAGCCGAACGGTTCCAGCGCCTGCTTAGTCTGCTTCTCGGCCTGTTCGAGCAGGTATTCCAGCCGCGATTCGCCCTGCGGCTTGCCGATCGCCTCGTACAGCGACAGCTTGACCTGGATGTTTTCGATCAGCGCCGCTTCGGTCTTCTTGTCCAGGCCGAGGATCTGGACCTTGTCGATGGTGCCCCGGGCCTGCGCCGCCTGGACTGCGAAAAGCAACGACGCGGCGGCGAGAAGGCGGGGGATCGATCTCATGCCCGCAGGATACCGGGATTGGATGTCCGGCTAAAGGCGCGGGTTCGCATTCTTGCGGTAGCGGCCTTATAGGAGCGGCTTCAGCCGCGAGCTCTTGATCCTTCAGCCGTCATCCCGAGCGAAGCGAGGGATCTGCTGGATCGAAGCGACTCGTAAGCAGATCCCTCGCTTCGCTCGGGATGACAGCGACCTATTGGATCAGGTCGAAAGGTGTTCGATCGCAGCAACGCTGCCGAGTCGATCTGCAAGCCGCTTGAGCAGCGCGAGGCGGTTGTCGCGCACGGCGGCATCGTCGACGTTGACCATCACGCTGTCGAAGAACGCGTCCACCTGCGGGCGCAGGCGCGCCAGGCGGCCGAGCACGGCGACATAGTCGCGCCGCTTCAGCGCGTCGTCGGTATCGGCGATAGCCTGTTCGACGGCTTCGTGCAGGTCGCGTTCGGCGGATTCCGCGAACAGTCTGGGATCGACGACGGTTGGAATTTCACCTTCGACTTTCCTCAGGATATTGCGAATGCGTTTGTTGGCGGCGGCCAGAGCTTCGGCTTCGGGGAGCTTAGAAAACTCCACGACTGCTTTCGTGCGCCGATCGAAGTCCAGAAGCGACAGTGGCTTCAATACTGTGACAGCTTCGAACTGCTGTGTGCTCACGCCCTGATCGATGCAGTAGGCGCGCATACGATCAATGACAAAATCATATATGGCGCGCATGGTCTCCATCTGGGTATCTATCTCGGTTTCATACGCTGAGTGATACCAGGACTCGGGCATTTCCACGCCTAACCCGGCTGAAATCGCCTTATTTGCAAGGACTTCAATTTCCAGGAGTTTGCTGGATTTCGCTTGGGCATCTACTTGTTCCAGTGCATAGAAGATGTAGGTAGGAAGACTAATGTCTTGATCTAGCGAAATTAGGATTTTCGCCAATCCCAAGCCATTGCGACGCAATGCAAATGGGTCTTTGTTTCCAGTAGGCTTCAATCCAGCAAAAAAACCACCTGCAAGCGTGTCGATTCGCTCGGAAATTGCAATGACTCGCCCCAATTTCGATGGGGCGATCAAATCCGCTGCAAACCGCGGCATATAAGCCTCATCGATCGCATTGGCCACTTCCAGCGGTTCGTGCTCGACGGCGGCGTAATAACGTCCGGCGATGCCCTGCAACTCCGGAAATTCGTTCACCAGGCGCGACTGCAGGTCGGCCTTCGACAATTCTGCCGCTCGGCGCGCGAGTTTTGGATCGACGCCGACTTCGCCGGCAATCGCTTCGGCCAGCGCCGCCACGCGCGCGACCTTGTCCGCGACGGTGCCGAGCTTGGCCTGGTAGGTGACGGTCTTCAGGCCTTCGTTCATCGACGCCAGGCCCTGCTTCATGTCTTCGACGAAAAAGAATTTGGCGTCGGCGAAGCGCGGGCGGATCACGCGCTCGTAGCCTTTGCGGATTTCGGCTTCGTCCTTGGATTCGATGTTGGCGATGCCGATGAAGTTCTCGGTGAGCTTGCCGTCCGCGCCGAGCACCGGGAAGAACTTCTGGTTGGCTTCCATCGTGGCTATCAGCGCTTCCTGCGGCACGGCCAGGAATTCTTCCTCGAACGAGCACAGGATCGCTTTGGGCCATTCGACCAGACAGTTCACCTGTTCGAGATTGTCGTCGTCGATGCGCGCGTTGCCGCCGGCTTTCGCGGCGGCGCGCTGCACCTCGCGCACGATGCGCTCGCGGCGCTCGTCGGGGTCGGCGAGCACCTTGGCACCACGCATCGCGTCCAGGTATTCGTCCGGATCGTTCACCCACACCGGCTTGTCGTGCAGGAAGCGGTGGCCGCGGCTCATGCGATCGGCCTTGACGCCGAGCACTTCGCCGTCGACCACGTCCTTGCCCAGCAGCAGCACCAGCCAATGCACGGGCCGTGCGAACGCGTAGTCGTGATCGCCCCAGCGCATCGGCTTGGGGATCGGCATCGCGGCGATGGCTTCGCGCACGATCTCCGGAAGCAACTCGCGCGTGCGCGCGCCGGGCTTGACCGCGCGGTGCACGAAACGCTCGCCCTTGGCGTCGGTGGTTTTCTCGAGCGCGGTCCAGTCCACGCCGGCCTTCTGGGCGAAACCCTGCAAGGCCTTGGTGGGTTCGCCGTTCGCATCGAGCGCGATGTTGAGATAGGGGCCGAGCACTTCCGAACGCTGTTCGGGCTGTTCGACGGCGACGCCCGGCAGGCGCACCGCGAGGCGGCGCGGCGTATACAGCGGCTTGGCTTCGCCGCGGTCGAAGGCGATGCCGCGTTTGTTCAAGCCGTCGATGGCGCCGTCGAACAAGGCCTGCGCCAGGCCGGGCAATGCCTTGACCGGCAGCTCTTCGGTGCCCAGTTCGATCAGCAGCGGTTTCATGTCGGTCATGGTGCGGCTCTTTTTGCTTTTTCTTCTCCCCCCGGGAGAAGGTGCCCGGAGGGCGGATAAGGGTGCGGTGTGTGGTTGCGGCAACGCACTCGCGCCGTACCCTCACCCCAACCCCTCTCCCGGTGGGAGAGGGGCTTTAAGCGGTTTCTTTCTTCAGTCCGGGAAAGCCGAGCTTCTCGCGCTGCGCGTAATACGCCTCGGCCACCGCCTGCGACAGCTTGCGCACGCGCAGGATGTAGCGCTGGCGTTCGGTGACGCTGATCGCGCGGCGTGCGTCGAGCAGGTTGAAGCTGTGCGAGGCCTTGCAGACCTGGTCGTAGGCCGGCAGCGGCAGGCCCAGTTCGACCAGTTTCAGCGCTTCTTTCTCGCAGGCGTCGAAACGGTGGAACAACTCGGGCACATCGGCATGTTCGAAGTTGTACGCGGACTGCTCGACTTCGTTCTGGTGATAGACGTCGCGGTAGTACACCGTGCCTTGCGGGCCTTGCGTCCACACGATGTCGAACACGTTGTCGACGTTCTGCAGGTACATGCACAGCCGCTCGAGGCCGTAGGTGATCTCGCCCAGCACCGGCCGGCATTCCAAGCCGCCGGCCTGCTGGAAATAAGTGAACTGGGTGACTTCCATGCCGTTCAACCACACTTCCCAGCCCAGGCCCCAGGCGCCGAGCGTCGGCGATTCCCAGTTGTCCTCGACGAAGCGCAGGTCGTGCACCAGCGGGTCGATGCCCAGCGCCACCAGCGAACCCAGGTATAGCTCCTGGATGTTGTCCGGGTTGGGCTTCATCGCCACCTGGTACTGGTAGTAGCGCTGCAGCCTGTTCGGGTTGTCGCCGTAGCGGCCGTCGGTGGGGCGGCGGCAGGGCTGCACATAGGCCGCGTTCCACGGTTCCGGTCCTAGCGCGCGCAGGAAGGTGGCCGGGTGGAAGGTGCCGGCGCCGACTTCCAGGTCCAGCGGCTGGATCAGCACGCAGCCCTGTTCCGCCCAGTAGGCGTTCAGGCGCTGGATCATCTGCTGGAAGGTAGGTCCTTGCATCGGAATCCTTGGTGCGGAGCGGGGGCGCGACCGGCAGGCAATGAGGGCCGGTTAGTATACGGGGAGGCCCGCTGCGGGCCGGCGTTCGACAGGGTTTGCGCATCGTGCAAGAAGCATTCGCCTCGCCTTTCCTGATCGTGGAAACCGGCCAGCCGGTGGCCTCGATGCGCCGCCACGGCGGCTTCCCGCACTGGATCCGCGTCGCTGCCGGGCTGCGCGCCGACGAAGCGGTGGTGGCCCGGGTCGAGAGCGGCGACGCATTGCCGCGGCACGAGGGTTTCGCCGGCGTCATCGTCACCGGTTCGGGCGCCATGGTCACCGAGCGCCGCGACTGGAGCGAACGCAGCGCGCAATGGCTGCGCGAGGCCGCGCATGCCGGCGTGCCGCTGTTCGGCATCTGCTACGGCCATCAGCTGCTGGCGCATGCGCTGGGCGGCGAGGTCGGCGACCATCCGCAGGGCCGCGAGATGGGCACGATCGGCCTCGAATTGCATCCGCAAGCCGGCGACGATCCGCTGTTCGCGGGTCTGCCTGCGCAGTTCCCGGCGCAGGCCACGCATCTGCAGACGGTTTTGCGCGCGCCCGACGGCGCGACGGTGCTGGCCCAGTCCGTGCACGACGCCTGCCACGCTTTCCGCTGGGGCGACAACGCCTGGGGCGTGCAGTTCCATCCCGAATTCAGCGCCGCGCACATGCGCGGCTACGTGCACGCGCGCCGCGAAGCGCTGGCCCAGGAAGGCCGCGATTGGCGCGCAATGTCGGCCTCGGTGACCGCGGCGCCGCAGGCGCGGCGTGTGCTGCGGCGGTTCGTGAAGCATGCGCGCGGCGGCGTGCGCGGGCGCTGAAACGATGGGTTAGGATGCCGCAACGGCCGGGGATGGCCATCGATCGAACCAAGGGGTGGGATATGCAGATGCGTGCGATGGGGCCCGGAGCCGGCTGGCGCTGGATGATGCAGGGCATCAACCTGGGCCGTAACAATCCCAAGGCCATTTTCGGCGGCGCGGCATTGCTGCTGCTGGTGGCGCTGGTGCCCACCTTCGTGCAGCTGGTCGCGCAGCTGGGGCTGAAGATGACCAGCATGACCGCGATGCTCGGCCTGGCCGGCTTCAGCCTGCTGTTTTCGCTGCTGGTGATGCCGCCGGTGCTCGGCGGCTACCTGCGCGTGATCGATGCCAGCGAGAACGGCCGCGCCACGCGGTCCACCGCCATTTTCGACACGTTCAAGGCCGGCCAGGGCGCGCCGCGCATGATCGCGCTGGCGGTCGTGATGGCGGTGATCGCGATCGCGGTGTTCGGTGCGATCTTCGCGATCTTCGGTCCCGGCATTTTTTCCTGGTACATGCAGGTGCTGAGCAGCCAGGCCGCAGGCGGCGCCACGCCGGCGACGTTGCCGGAATTGCCGGCCGGGTTCGGTACCGTCGTGGGCCTGTCGATCCTGTTCGGCCTGTTCTTCCAGGGCGCGTATGCGGTCGCCTTCGGCCAGGTCGCGCTGACCGAACGCGGCGTGGGCGGCGCGATGTCGGACGGCTTCGTCGGCGCGCTGAAGAACCTGCTGCCGCTGCTGGTGCTGCTGGTGATCTGGCTGGTGTTCGCGCTGATACTGGTGCTGGTGGTGGGCCTGCTGGTGGCGCTGCTGGGCGTGATCGGCGCGTTGGTCCATCCGGCCATGGCGGTCGTCCTGGCCGCGCCGGTCTATCTGGCTTTCATCCTGATCCTGTACGTGGTGATCTTCGGCGTGATGTACCACGTGTGGCGCGATGTCGCCGGCGGCGAGTCCGCCCGCAGCGATGGCGGAAACAACAACGTCGTCGCGGCCTGACATCGAGTAGGGTGGGCCTTGGACCACCCTACGCCACTCAGTACAGCGCGCTGTCTACCGCCGTCCGCAGCGTGCCGAGCAGGTGCAGGTAAAGCCAGGCGGCGGAGAACAGCGTCGCCGCGATCTGCAGTGCGATCCAGGCTTTCGCCCATGCCGGCAAGGCTGCGTTCGCGTCTTCGTCGACGAGCACGCGCGTGCCGGCGACGAAATCGTGCAGGGCGCGCTTCTGCGGCGTCCATGCCGCCAGCGCGTGGCCCAGATTGAGGGTGAGCCACGACAGCGCGCCCGCGACATGGCGCAGCGCGGCGCGACTCCAGCCCGGCGCTGCGCCGTCGCGGTCCGTGATCCGGATGCGCAACGCGCGTTTGCCCGGCGTCGCCTGCCACGGTGAGGCCTCGAAAGCGATCCAGTAGATCGCCGCGAACAACGCGAACCACAGTAGCGGCGGCGTCAGCAGGCTGCGGAGGCAAGCGAGCATGGCGTCGATCGCCAACCGCAATGCCGGCTCATCGGCCAATCGCTGCGCCAGCCGGAGCAGGTCGCCGCCCTGCATCAAAGCATCGGTCAGGCGTTGCGCGACCAGATTCACGACCGTTGCCGACGCAGCCTGCAGTGCCTGCAATCGCGTCGGGAAGCCGTTCGCGCTCAGCAGCAGCGTGGGCACGGCGACGATCGCCGCATCCAGCGACCACGCCGCGTATCGTCGCCAGAAGCCGGCCGGCCCGGCGATCTCAGCCATCGCCCGCATCGGCCGGATCGGCGCTTTCGCGCGTCCCGACCAGGCGTGCGGCGAGGATGCCGGCCTCGTACAGCAGCATCATCGGGATCGCCAGCATCAGCTGCGACACCACGTCGGGCGGGGTGATGATCGCGGCGATCACGAAGATGCCCACGATCGCGTAGCCGCGCCATTCGCGCAGCTGCGCCGGCGTCACCCAGCCCAGCAGCACTAGGATCACCAATGCCACCGGCAATTCGAAACTGGCGCCGAAGGCCAGGAAGATCACCAGCACGAAATCCAGGTAGGCGTTGATGTCGGTCATCATCGCCACGCCGCTGGGCGTCACCTTGTTGAGGAAGGTGAACACCGCCGGCAGCACCAGGAAATACGCGAACGCGCAGCCGGCGTAGAACAGCACCAGCGCCGAGGCCAATAAGGGCATGGCCAGCTTCTTCTCGCGCCGATACAGGCCCGGGGCGACGAAGGCCCACACCTGGTACAGCAGCCACGGCATCGCGCCGACCAGCGCCACGAAGAACGCCAGCTTCAGCGGCGCGAAGAACGGCGAGGCCACTTCGATCGCGATCAGCTGGCCGCCTTTGGGCAATTTCTCCAGCAGCGGCTGCGCCAGCCAGCCGTACAGCCGGTTCGCGAACGGCAGCAACGCGACGAACACCAGCAGCAGGCCGACCACCGCGCGCAGCAGGCGCGCGCGCAGTTCGATCAGGTGGTCGAGCAGGCGGCCCTGCACGTCGTCGTCAGCGGATTGCATCGTCGTCGCGGGCCGGAGCGGGAGGGGTGGCGTCGGCAGGCTCGTCGCCGTCGCCGGGCATGCGCTCGAAATCGCGCCGCAGCCGTTCGCTTTCGCTGCGCAGGTCCTGGTCGGCCTTGCGCATCAGCGATTGCGTCTCCTGCAGGTTGCGCTTGAGTTCTTCCGCCGCCAGGTCGCGTTCCAGTTCGTCCTTCACCGAATGCCATTGCGCGCGCGCGCGGCGCACCCACAAGCCGGCGAAGCGCGCGGCCTTGGGCAGGCGTTCGGGGCCGAGCACGATCAGCGCGACCACGGCGATGATCAGCAGCTCGCTGAAACCGATGTCGAACATGGCGGGGAGACCGGGCCGGGTTCAGCGCGGCCGCTCAGCGCGGCGCGTTGTCGTCGTTGCGCTGGGTTTCGGAGGCCTGTTCGTTGCGCTTGGAGTCGTCGCCCAGCTGGCCGGGCGTCTTGTCCTCGTCGCTCATGCCCTGCTTGAAGCCCTTGACGGCCTCGCCCACGTCCTTGCCGACGTTCTTCAGGCGCTTGGTGCCGAACACCAGCACCACGATCACGAGCACGATCACCCAGTGCCAGATGCTTAAACCACCCATCGGAAACTCGCCAAACGGTTACGGGCAGTCAGGATACCAGTAGTCATGTTACGGCCGCGGCCGGCGGATGTTAGGGCTTGGCCGGCGGCGGCGATTCGGGCAGGGCTTCGGTGCGCACTTCGCCCGCCTGCGCGGGCTCGAACGGCGTCGGTTGCGGGTCGCCGGCGGCCGGTACGGCGGTCGGAGCGGTATCGGTGGCCGGTGCGACGGCGGCCGGGGCGGACGTCGTCGCGGCCGAGGCGGTCTGCGTGCCCTGCGTGCCGCGGCGCGCGCGTGCGGTGGCGGTGGCCTCTTCCAGGCCGTCGCGGAAATCGACGATGGCGTTGGCCGCCGTCGGATTGTTGGCGCGGCCTTCGAAGATCATCCGCGGCGTGGTGCCGTTGCCGTACACGGCCTGGTTGGCGGCATCGTCCATCGACAGCACGGCGCCGTCCAGCGCCACGCCGGCGAACAGGCCGCGGGCGCGCGACCAGGACCAGATCTCGGCCTTCAGTTCGCCGTCGGTGGCGGTGGATGCGTTGCGGCCGAGCGGCCCGGCAGCGACGCCGGCATCGGCGCCCAGGGTGAACTTGCCGTTGACGATCGATTCCAGGCCGCGGTCGCTGCGGAACACCAGCACGATGTCGGCCGACTGCACGCCGGCCTGGAAGCCGATGCTGCCGCCGGTCAGGGTGATGAAAGTCGGGTTGGACCAGGTGCCGTCGGGATTCTTCACCGCCAGCACGCCGTGGCCGCGGCGGCCGCCGATCACCAGTCCGGCCTTGATGGTGTCCGGAATGACGGCGATCGCGCGCGCCTCGTCGAGCAGCTTGTCGGGAATGGCCGACTCCGGGATCGCCTGGATGTCGGTCAGCACGCGCAGCGCATTGCGGGCGCGTTCCTCTTCCGCGTTGCCGGCGAAGGCGAGGACGGGCGCCAGGCAGGCGACGATCAGGAGCAGCAGGCGGGACAGGCGAGTCATATCGAACTCCGGCGATCGGGGCGATCGTCTCAAGGACAACAAAATACAGGTGAAGTTCAGCCTAGTCGCGCCGGCATGAATCGCGAGTGAGCCCGACGCGGCCCGCTGCTCTTTGTAGGAGCGGCTTTAGCCGCGAGCTCTTTCCCGCAAATCGCGGCGGCGTTCCCCGGCATGGGAGTAAGGGCTCGCGGCTAAAGCCGCTCCTACAAAAGCGGGGCGAAGCGGCGGAAAAGAGCCCGCATGCTAAGGTGCGCGCGCCCCGGAGCCAGCGTCGCGATGCCAGCCTCTCCTTCCACCGCCCTGTTGTTGGTCAACCTCGGCACGCCCGAGGCGCCGACCGCGCGCGCGGTGCGCCGCTACCTGGCCGAGTTCCTGCACGACCGCCGCGTAGTGCAGCTGACGCGCTGGCTGTGGTGTCCGCTGCTGCATTTCGCCATCCTGCCGCTGCGCGGACCGAAGGTGGCGCGCAAGTACGCGCAGATCTGGATGGAAGGCGGCTCGCCGCTGGCCGTATACACGCAGCGCCTGGCCGCTGCCGTGCAGCAGCGCCTGCCGCAGTGGCACGTGGCGCATGCGATGCGCTACGGGCGGCCGGCGATCGCCGAGGTGCTGGACGCCTTCCGCCGCGAAGGCGTGCGGCGGGTCGTGGTGCTGCCGCTGTATCCGCAGTATTCCACTACCACCACCGCTTCTGTCGCCGACGCGCTGGCCAAGGCGGGCGCAGGTTTGCAGGTGCGGATGATCGAGCGATACGACACCGATCCCGCCTGGGTCGCCGCCGTCGCCGATTCGATCCGCGCGCATCGCGCCGCGCACGGCGCCGGCAAGCACCTGCTGTTCTCATTCCACGGCTTGCCGCAGCGTTTGGCCGATCGGGGCGATCCGTATCCGCAGCAGTGCGAGGCCAGCGCGCGCGCGATCGCGGCCGGGTTGGGCTTGGCCGACGGCGAGTGGAGCTTGAGCTATCAATCGCGATTCGGCCGCGAGCGCTGGCTGCAGCCCGCCACGCTGGAGGCGCTCGACGCCTTGGCCGCGCGCGGGGTCGACACGGTCGACGCCGTCTGCCCCGGTTTCGCGGTCGACTGCCTGGAGACATTGGAAGAAGTCGCGATGATGCTGGCCGCGCGCTACGCCGCGCGCGGCGGCACGCTGCGCTACATCCCCTGCCTCAACGACGCGCTGGCGCACGCCGATGCGCTCGCGGCGCTGGCCGCGCGCGCGGCGGAGACGGACGATGCATGACTTCGCCCTGCAGACGCCGGCCGGCACGCTCGCCGGCCTGCGCAACGGCCGCGAAGGTGCGCCGCGGGTGCTGGCGCTGCACGGCTGGCTCGACAATGCGGCCAGCTTCGTGCCGTTGGCGCCCTATCTGGACGATGTCGACCTGGTCGCGATCGACCTGCCCGGCCACGGCCGCTCCGCGCATCTCGCGCCCGGCGCCGATTACTCCTTCGCCTATGCGCTGCACTCGGTGCTCGACGCCGCCGACGCGCTGGGCTGGGAACGCTTCGCCCTGCTCGGCCATTCGATGGGCGCCGGCATCGGCAGCCTGGTCGCGGCGGGTTGCCCGCAGCGGATCGAGCGCGGCGTTTTCATCGAAGCCTTGGGCGCGTTGGCCGAAGTGCCCGAGCGCACCGTCGCGCGCATGCGCGAAGCGGTGGCGGCGACGCGCGCCTTGCCGGGCAAACGCCTGCGCATATTTCCCGACATCGAGCCGGCGATCCGCGCGCGCATGCAGGCCAACGCGCTCAGCGAGCCGGTGGCGCGGTTGCTGGTCGAACGCGGCGTGGTTGCGGTCGAAGGCGGCTACGTCTGGTCGAGCGATCCGCGCCTGACCCTGCCGACGATGACGCGCATGACCGAGCCGCAGATCCGCGACCTGGTGCAGGGCATCGAGTGCCCGGCGCGGGCGATCTTCGCCGATCCCGCGCAGCCCTACCTGCCCGATGCATTGCGCCGCGAACGCGTGGCGTTGATGCCCCAGGGCGAACTGGTCGTGCTGCCGGGCGGACATCACCTGCACATGGAACAGCCGCAGGACGTGGCCGCGGCGATCGGCGATTTTTTCCATGCCTGATCGCTAATTCATTTCATGGGAGCGGTTTTATGTGGGAGCGGCTTCAGCCGCGAGCTTTTTCTTGCAGTTGATGGCGGCTGGTAGAAAGAGCTCGCGGCTGAAGCCGCTCCCACAAAAGCCGCTCCTGCGAAAAGCAAGTCAGCGCGCGGACGCGAGGCTGCAATCCGGATCGAAGCGCAGCGCCAACCCGAGACCGTCGATGCGGAAGTCGTAGCCGCGCGCGTCGTATTCGATGGTCGCGACCGCCGACGTCGGCGCACCGTGGGCGATCGCATCGGCCCACAGCCGGGCGAACGGGCAGGCCGGCGCCGCGACGGCGGCGGCGGGCGCGCGCCCGGTCGGCGCGTCCGCCTTGCGCTGCATGCCGCGGTTGAAATACTGGTAGGAGGCGCTACCGCCGCCGCCGATGCTGCGCACCGAACGGAATTCCCAGGGCCGCGACACTTCCACCTGCACTTGCTCATACCAGCGCCCGTCCGCGCCGCTGCCCGCGCCGATCGGCGGCGCATCGGCCGGCGCGGCCACCTCGCGCACGAAGCGGTATTGCGCGTTCGGCGAAGGGCGGTAGTCCGCTTCAAGATCCAAGGTGCCGTCGCTGCGCACGAAACGCGCCGTCAGCCGGGTCAGGCGCGCGTCGTTGCCGGCGAAGGCGGCCACGGTCGCGTAGGCGGCCACCGGGTCGAAGCGGCGCGGATCGCCAGGCGGCGCCACGGTATGCGCCACCTTGGTGCTGGTGTAGTAGAAGATCGCGGCGAGAAACAGCCCGAAGGCCAATACGCCGAACAACGCCAGGCCCAGGCAGCCGCCTAGCAGCTTGTGCCGGATCCCTGCGGAGGGTCGTATCGCGTTGCGCATGAAGAGGCCATCGTAACGGGCGCCGGAATCAGGACAACGCGTCCCCGCGGCTCAGGCGGACAGCAGGCCGCGCAGGCCGGCCTTCAGGCGCCGCCCTTCGGCATGGAAATAGCCGCGCTGGTCGCGCCAGGCCGGAAAGCGCGCGCCTACCTCTCGCCAGAACGCACGCGAATGATCGGCATGGATCAGGTGGCAGAGCTCGTGCACCAGCACGTACTCGAAGGCCGCCGGTTGGCCCAGCACCAAGGCCAGGTCCAGCACCATCACCCCGTCCGGACTCAGCGAGCCCCACTGCGACGACATCACCTTGAACGTCACTCGCGAAGGCGAGCGCGGCAGCCCGGGTACGTATTTCGGCAGCCAGCGTCCCAGATCGGCGCGGCCTTGCGCCTCGTAGAAATCGCGCAGCGTGCGCCGCATCGCCGCATCGCCGCCGCGCGCGGGCAGCGCGAAGATCAGGCCGTGTTCGTCTTCGCTCAGGCGCGCGTAGCGGCCTTCGGCCCAGCGCAACGGCACCTGTTCGCCGCGCAGCGGCAGCGCCGCGGTTTCGCCGCGCACCAGGCGCGGGACGGCATCCATCGCGAAATGGTCGATCTGCCGCGCCAGCCAGTCGCTGTGTTCGGCGACGAAGCGGTCGCCGGACACCAGGCTGGCGCGCAGCGGCAGGCTCAACCGCGCGCCGCGCTCGTCCACCGACAGGCGCAGCCGGCGTGCGCGCGGATCGCGCACGCGAGTGATGTCGACGTTGCGGCCGTCGGGCAACAGCACCGACAGCGTGTCGCGCGTGGGCCGGGGCTTGGGCGCGATCAGGCGGAACAGGGAAGGCATGCGGATATCGTAACCGCAGCGCGTTGCATTGCGTAGCGTTTGCGGGAGCGGCTTCAGCCGCGAGCCCTTGATCTCGCTCTGTAGAGCGGAGCTTGCTCCGCTGTCCTTGCTCTTCGTAGGTGCGGATTCATCCGCACGCTGTTGATTCGAACGGAAAAGCGTGCGGATGAATCCGCACCTACGGAACCCTGTTCAGCTCTCGGCGCGGCTCAGCTTCAGCGCCGGCTCCAGCACCGCGAACAACCGCTTCAGCTCGCCGGCCATCAGCGCGAAACGCGCATCGAGCTCGGCGCGGATGTCCTCGCGTTCGGTGCCTTCGAGTTGGTCGACGGCGCCGTCCAGGAACTTCAGCTTGCGGATCACCAGATCCTCGCCGAGCACGAACGACACGTGGTCGTCCAGCGTAAGCGCCAGCCGCGTGACCTGCTTGCCGGCTTCCAGATGCTTGGCGATTTCGTCGCCCAGCAGTTCCTGATGCTGGCATCTGACGATCGCGCCATGCTCGGCGGCGTCCTTCAACTCGCATTCGTCGCCCAGCGACAGCCCGTCGGGCAGTTTTTCGCCGGCGATCCAGCCGGTCAGCACGCTGCGCGGCGCCACTTCCGCATTCAACGGCAACGCAGGGAAACTGCCCAGCGCGTGGCGAATCTCCGACACCACCGTCTCGGCGTTCTTGCGCGAAGGCGTGTCGACCACGCACAGGCCGTGCTCGAGATCCAGCATCGCATCGGTGCGCGTCGGCCGCACGAAGGCGCGCGGAAGCAGCTCCGCGACCAGGTCCTCCTTCAGCCGCTTGCGCGCGCGTCCGCCGAGCTTGCGGCCTTCCTTCTCTTCGATCTCGGCCAGCTTCTTGCCGAGCAGGTCGTTGACCACCGCCGCCGGCAGCAGCTTGTCCTCACCGCCCACGGTCAGCCAGACCGCATCGTCGATGCGATGCGACAGCGCCTCCGCATCGCGGCCGAACGGCGAGACGAAGCCGCGCGAAGACAGGTCCATCGGGCCGACAGGTTTTAGCCGCACGTCGGCCAGGTGCGTATCGAGCTCGGAAAGATCGAGCGAGGCGGGGAAGCGGAACAGGGTCAGGTTTCTGAAGAACATCGAAGGTCCGAAATGGGAGGAGTGCTTTGAGCCGTCATTCCCGCGAAAGCGGGAATCCAGCGACTTTGCTTGAGCCCTCTCCCGCTTGCGGGAGAGGGTTGGGGGAGGGCGCGCGGTACGTCAGATCGCTTCGCCGCTTTATGGAGAGGCTAAAGTCACTGGATTCCCGCTTTCGCGGGAATGACGGCGTAAGGGCATGAAGCATGAAACTAAGCGGCGCCGCTGTCGTGCGGTTCGCCTGCGAGCCAAGCATGCGCGTCGGGAAGCCCGATCGAATCGCGCCGTCCCAACGCCAGGAAATCGAACAACTTCGGATCGCTCAACTGCGACGGCCGGATATCGCCCAGTGCGCGCGCGATCTGATCGATCCGCCCCGGGGTTTCCCTTTCCCAGGCGTCCAGCATCCGCTTCACCTGCTTGCGCTGCAGGTTCTCCTGCGAGCCGCACAGATTGCACGGAATGATCGGGAAGGCCTTGGCTTCGGCGTACTCGGCGATATCGGCTTCGTTCACGTAAGCCAACGGCCGGATCACCACGTGCTTGCCGTCGTCGCTGAGCAGCTTGGGCGGCATGCCGCTGATCTTGGCATGGAAGAACAGGTTGAGGAAGAACGTCGCCACCAGGTCGTCGCGGTGATGGCCCAGCGCGATCTTGGTGAACCCTTCCTGCTCGGCATACGTGTATAGCGCGCCGCGGCGCAGCCGCGAGCACAGCGAACACAGGGTCTTGCCTTCCGGCACCACGCGGGTCACGACCGAGTACGTGTCCTGTTCCAGGATCTTGTAGGCCACGCCGATCGAGGACAGATATTCGGGCAGCACGTACTCTGGAAAATCCGGCTGCTTCTGGTCCAGGTTCACCGCCACCAGCTCGAAGCGCACCGGCGCCTTCTTCTGCAGTTGCAGCAGGATGTCGAGCATCGTGTAGCTGTCCTTGCCGCCGGACAGGCACACCATCACCTTGTCGCCGTCCTCGATCATGCCGAAGTCGGCGATCGCCCGGCCCACCTGATGGCGCAGCCGCTTGGCCAGCTTGTGCCGTTCCTGCGCCGCGCGGTCGCGCGGGCGGGGCAGGGGCGGAGCCAGGGGCAGGACGGTACTCATCGGCCGCCCATTTTAGCGGCAGCCGGCGCGATGACGCTCGCGCCCGCCTGCGTGTAAGCTCGAAACCGATGCAGTCGCCCTCCGATCCCGCCGAAACGGCCCGCCGCGTGGTCGAGCTCAAGCTCGAGCACCGCGACCTGGACGAGGCCATCGCCCGCCTTCAGGCCGACATCGAAGCCGACGAACTGGCGATCAAGCGCCTGAAGAAGCGCAAGCTGCTGTTGAAGGATGCGATCGCCAAGCTCGAGTCGGCGCTGATACCCGACGAGCCGGCGTGACAGGATCTTTTCTGTGGGAGCGGCTTTTGCTTTTTTGTGGGAGCGGCTTCAGCCGCGAGCTCTTGACCCTAGCGCCGCCTCGAAAAGCTCGCGGCTGAAGCCGCTCCCACAAGAGCCGCTCCTAAAAAAGCCGCTTCCACTAGGTGGGGTGAGTTCAGTGGCAAGGCTTCTTGATCGCCCGCGCCAACATCCACCGGTTCACCGGCCACGCCGCCGCGAATCCCGCCACCAGTGCGGCGCCATAACCCAGCCAGAAGCGCGCATGCAGCATCGATGCCACCTGCACGCCGCCCACGTGATAGTCGGCGACGTTCATCGCCAGCTCCATGATCGCGATCGAAATCGTTTCGCCCAGCCAGATCGCGCGCCAGGCCTGCGCCAGCGACAGGCCGCTGCGCAACAGCGGTACCAGGCTGAAGGCGAAGCCGGAAACGAAACCGAACGCCACCGCCAGCGCCATCGTCGCCCACGGCCCCAGGCCCAGCGAAATGCCGATCGCCAGGCCAACGAAGTCGCCGATGGCGCAACCAGTGAGGCAGTGCAGCGTGGCGGAGGTCGTGAGCCGGCCCAGCGAGGCGTTATGGCTGTCGTGGGCGTGATGCGCGTGGGCATGCCCGGCTTTGATGGGTTCGGCGTGTTCCGGCGGGGTCTTGCAGCAATCGTGGGTCATCGCGGCGCTCCTTGGCGAAGGCGCCCAGTCTCGACCCTGGAGTTAGGTCCAGAGTCAAGCCTCGATCGGGCGCTGCATCGCTAAGGCGTCCAGTTGACCGACCAGATCACCGACACGATCTTCCAGCCTTGGTCGGTGCGCACCAGGTGCCACGCTTCCTTGCCGTGGTTGGTTTCCTTGCCGCCGCTGTGATAGCTGTAATCGAAGAAAACCGAAGCGATGTCGCCATCGGTTTCTACCTTCACATTGCGGAATTTTTCCTCTTCCCGGTCCTTGCTGGCGACGATGTCGTCGATGAAGGACAGGTGCCCGTCTTTGGCATCCACCCTGACTTTCACCGCCTGCGGCTTCGTCTCGCGGATCTTGTCCAGATTGGCGTCGCCGGTGACGCTCTGCCAGGCCGTGTTCTCGTGCAGGAAGAGCTTGACGAAGCGCGGCTTGTCCTTGTCGACGATGGACGCCCGGAAGGCTTCGACCACCGCTTCGACGGACCGGTTGTCCGGATCCACGCCGGCCGCATGGCCCAGAGCCGGGAACGAGAGCAGCAAGGCAAGCAAGAGCGATGGTTTCATGGGGCGCCGGCAAGAGGAAGGGAAGAGGACGTATACACGCAACGCCGAAAGAGCGGCAGCGTTGACAACCGCGATCGCGATACGGCCGCAGCCATGCCGAGATTATTCTCGGCGCTTGTCGCCGCGCGTCTTCTTTTGCGCCTTGGCCTCCAGATTTTCCTTCAGCCGCGCGGCACCGTATCCACGTTTTTCATATCGCCTCCATGGGTAGCGGCCGAGGCGCTATGCCTCAGGCGGCGGAAACCGCTCGATCGCCTGCAGCAGCCAGCGACCCTTGTCGGTGATCCAAACATCGGTCAGCCGGAACCCGTGCCAGATCAGATCGCGCTGCTGCAAGCCGTACACGAACCAGCTGGCGAAACCGGGCGCCGCATCCAGCATCAGGCACGCTTCCAGCGCCTGCGATGCCCGGCCGAACGCCTCGGGGTCGGGGTCGTTCGCAGCCTGCGTCCGGTCCCGCGCTGCCCGCAGCACGTCCCGCAGTGTCCGCAGGGCTTCCTCCGGGGCGCAGGCGCAATAACCCAGTTCCCGTTTCAGCACGTCCAGCAATTGCTCGTGGCCGCCGATCGTCGTCAGCGCTTCGCGCCGCGGACCGTCTACGGAGGCGACGATGCGCTCGGCCTCGGCCTGCGGGCAGCCGTACACCGAGCACAAGAGGCCGATCGCCTGCGCTCGGTCCAGGTCGTTCATGCGCATCGCGGTGTAGACCTCTTGCGGCGAGGCGCCCCGTTCCTTCAGGGCCAGAAAGCGGGCGGCGGGGTCGGTAGGCATGCCGACAACATAACCAGAAATCGCTTCGGGGTTAAGTAGCGCCTGAACTAAGCCGCGCGGCGAAGCGGTTTCGACCGAACGAATGGTTAGTCGTCCGGTTCATTGGGAAAAATTCTCCAGTACGGAACGCCGATATCCCCACTGCGGATCGTTGATGAACTCAATCTCGATCGGGTAATGGGGTCGCCCGGGCAGCGCGCGATTGAACTCGGCCATGAACTGGCCGTAGTCGCGAACGTAATAGCAAAGCTCGCTCACGCCGGAGCCGCGAATGACATGAACGAGAAAGCTATCGCCAGCGTCGGTATTGAGCCGGTCCAGACAGCTCTCGAAAACGTGAAGGGCGGAAAGGGTCTCCGGGTCGGGCAGGCCGTCGTCGGCATAGGGCCACTCGATAATGACCGCAACCGGATATTGAGCAGGATCCAAATCGGCGGGAAATGAGCCGCGGATCTGCCAGAGCTTCGGGCCGACATCCTCGTCGTCGGTTTCGTATTGCGTCCAATCTTGGCGAAGCTCTTCCATCGATCCCCCCGGCTGTGCGCGGCTACGCATAGTAAGCAAGCAACGCCCTATCAATGGCAGAAACGCCCATTGGCAATGTGGATGCAGGCCAATAGCCGATAGAATCTATCTCGCTATTGCTTCTGAACGGCGTGGGGGTGGCAATGTCCGCACAGTACAAAGCCCCATGGATGATCTTAGTCTTGACATCAAGCTCGATAGCCGCCCGCCAACGCAGAAGGGCGACTTTCTGCCCGGACTCTTCTTCTAGCTCTCTGGCTGCGCATTGCCTTGCGGTCTCACCTGCATCGATGAATCCGCCGGGCAACTCCCAAACGCCCCTCATTGCATTGTGCACCAGCAAGTAGCCAAGATCGCTGCGCCCAATAACCAATGGGAAGGCGACGGGTAGGACGGCGGCCGCAGCTTCGCCCATCTCATTGACCGAAAGAAGGCGCTCTACCCGCTCGTTCTCTATGGGAACCATGACGTCCACAAAGTGCGCGCTTACGCCCGGATTAAGCCGGTCCGCGGCTCGGCTCGAATGGATTGCCAAGCGCCGGCGAGGCGGCCTGGTTAATGGACCAGCCCTGCAAAGAACCCGGGCTTCATCGCGATCCACAAAGCGATCATGCCGCCGATAACCAAACCCACAAGCGTGCCAGCGGCCACTCCGCGCACAAGTATCTTTTGTTCGCCGTTTGTCATTTCAGACCTCCAAAGTCGCACCGCCAAGTGACGCCTCCGAAGGCTATCGCAGATCAGCATCCATTGTCTCTGATCGCTGGAACGCCCGCGTCGCCTGGGCCGGCCCGCGAAGCGGGTTCGGCTTGAATGAAACGTTAGGGTTCATTCGTGTCGCCCGCCGACCACTGCTCATAGCTGATGATCTCAACGCCATGCTTGGCGAGCTTCCATGTAGCGGAAGCGGCGCCTGACGTGCCAACCTTTTTCCCATCCCTATATCGAACAGCGTCGACGGCGTAAAGAGGCTTGTCGTCTTTGTGTCTGAAAGTAGAGGTTTCCATAAGCGCGCTGCAAGGGTAGGGAGAAACGTTGAACTGCTCTATCTCGTCGCCCGCTGCGAAGGACTCGATCGGGATCACGGTTCTCCCGCTCTTTAGCCCTTCATGCCAACTCGCAGGCCTTTCAGACGCGCGGCAACCCGGATCTCTAAGCTTGCAAATCTGCGTATCGGTTATAAGTTTCTCTACTCCGTTTTTCCTATAGACCAGCCTAAATGGGAACTCGCCACTTGTTTTGATGGGGGTCGATGACTCTGGCTCCGCCATGCATTGTAGTTTCGCATCCAACGCTAAAGTCGCTGCGCATCCTGTCGCTGAAAGCAGCATCGAGAAGCATGCCAGTCTTGCGGTGATCTTCGTCATGATCCCTGACGCCTGAATTAAGCCGGCCCGCGAAGCGGGTTCGGCTTGAATGAATTGTTAGGCCCCATCCCTGGATTTGTACCAGTCAGCTGGGTACCTGGAGAACAAAGCGTAATACAAAGCCTCAGACCATGAGCACTTGCCGCGCCCAACCAAAAACAAGCCGAACATACCTGCAACTAGGACACAACCGATATAAATAAAAACGGGGATACCGATCATGAAGGCGAGCAGTAGCCAGCCAGTAGTTGCGCTGAAAGGGACCGACCTAGTGACTGGAACGCCAAGAACGGCGGTATACAAGTAGCTGAAGGACACGAAGAGAAGCCCGAAGCCGACCGCCACCCCGGCAAAGCCCACACAAGTGGTGAGGAGGTAGTAACGGGGCTGAAGCCTATAAGTCGCGGATTTGTTGGTGGCGAGTTCTCGGGGAAGTTTCATAAAGAGCCTAACGCCTGAGTTAAGCCGAGCCGCAAAGCGGCCTCGGCTTGAATGAATTGTTAGGAGCCTGTGCCGAGAACAAGGATTCCGGCATCGACATCCCACGTGAACATCGTTTGCTCTCTTGCAATGATTCGCAGGCGCGTTCCGATCGGATAGGTTTCGGGATGGAACGGTTTACCCATTGGCTTTGACAGGTTGCACCCTTGCCATTGGGCTACGCCAATATCTATTACCTGTCCCTCAACTTGGCGATTCGTCCACGCGTCGAGGACGAGCAATGAAAGCGCTGGATCTCCGGTAGATGTGGTTGTGTAACCGACAACTTTTCCGAGAAAGGCGAAGTGCGAAGGATATTGGTAAGGAACCTTGGGGCCTTCAGGCCCCAGCCAGAGCGCCAAGGGCGGACTGCAAGAGAACGCGGGACTCGACACCGTGAGCAGGGCTATTAAACAGAGCGACGAGTGATGGAGTTTCATGGGCACCTAACGCCTGAATTAAGCCGACCCGCGAAGCGGGTTCGGCTTGAATGAATTGTTAGGCCTCATCAGGTTTGCGCACTGGATGGTCACATTGCATGCAGCTACGTGTAAATGAATTGGCAAATCCAAGCCACCACCAGCCCGCCCAGCCTACATGTTTGCCACAATTGGTGCAGCGTCGAAAGCTGGCTGCATATCCCAGCATAGCCCCAACCATAACAACGAATATTCCGTAATCGTGACCCGAGAAAAGAAGGACGACTCCTAACAGTACGAGGCTGATGCAGGCAATACGCAGAGCAGTGAACACACGCCAGGCACTTTTTGAGATTGCACGGGAGTTGCTCATGAGGTCTAACACCTGAATTAAGCGGGGCCGCGAAGCGGCATCCGCTTGAATGAATTGTTAGAGCGCGGGCTCTGATATGAAAGCAAGAAATGCATCTCCAAGAGGAGTGGTGCGCTTTTCAGCCAAGCCGTGCCCGGTCATCATCACTTGTAGCCCAACGTTACCTACGAGCCCTCTGGCCACTAGATCATTCCAGACCTGGCCATAGACTTGCCCTTTCCCTCTCAGCCCTGGAATGCCTTGCTCAATGACCGAGGACAAGGCGCCCATCATTACATTCGCCGAGCCAGGAGGTTGTTGGAAGAACTTGAGCAACTGGACGTGTAGCTCGGTGAAAGAGTCAATGTACTCAAGGAAGATCTGCTGCAAGGACTCTTCCGGGGCTTTGCCAGAAGCGATATTGAACAAGGCGTTCCGTAGCGCTTCTCGCTTCTCTTGACGGTGGGTACGCACGGCTAGTTGCGAGGCGTGAAGGACTGCGGAAACGAACTCCTCGTTCTCACTCAATTGCTGGATGTCGACGCCCCGCTGTTCTAGCTCTACGAGTTTTTCGCCGACATATGCCATCCATTCGATGCGCCGCTTCTCAAGCGGTGGTTGAACTACGTGCTGGAAGAGCTCGACCGAAGGCCCGCCGATGATCGGTACCGCCGACAGTCCCGCTTTAGCTAAAGCATGCAGGGTGTCGCCCTTGCTCTGCTTTGGCGGCACTAACTTGTCAGTAGCCATGAATCCTCCCGAGCGCTCTAACGCCTGAATTAAGCCGAGCCGCGAAGCGGCTTCGGCTTGAATGAATTGTTAGCGCCCGCACCGGCGCTGCGGAGACCAACGAGCTTGTGAGTGAGCCACACCTTGCTCTCAACGGCTGCCGCATCCGGGCATTTGACCATGTATGGCTTGCCAGAGACGCTGCTCTTTGTGGCCGCCAAGTCAATGAATGACTCGGTGGTTGTGACAAGCCCCTTTTTGGCGAGGTAGTCGTACTTGCGCCGGAGATGGCTCGCCGCCTGCTTGGAGTTGTGCCAAGAGCCATTGCGATAGAACTGGCAGCCAGACCGCTCCAGCACAACAAACAACTGGCCAATCTCACGCGTAGCAGAAGCGTGCTGACTCTGAGCAGCAACCGTGCTGGAGAACAGCAGGACAAATGCTAAGGCGATCGACTTCATCTGTTTAGGGCGCTAACGCCTGAATTAAGCCGACCCGCGAAGCGGGTTCGGCTTGAATGAATTGTTAGCTGCGACAAGAGTACGTGCTGTCATGCCGAGCCTTTATGTCGGTGGGAGAGACAGTAGAAATGAGCGAGCGGAAATCATGAAGCATGGTTCGTGCGGAATAGCTGACCCCGCCCACATCAAAGCTCACATCTCGAGACTTCGTATCAACGCCGGACAAGAACCCCGTTAGGCCGGACGCAACGGCCTTTCCTTGAAATTCTTGCTTCGACAGGGGCATTCGCAGCCTGGAAAGGTAGCGCTTCTGTATAACAATCCTCTCCGCGAGGTCCTCTGAGAAACATATGCGGGCTTGTGCCATCGTTCTAAGCACCTCAAAAGCTCCCAAGACCCACAGCCATAGCAGCGCGTACCCTTTGTTTAGGGTGACGCCATCAACACTTTGGTCTGAAATTACCGCCGCATCGAGCAGCCTCTCCACCTCTACAGCGACGTCCAACAGGGACGTCACCTGGAAATCGGTGAGCGGCGAGAATGCGATTAAAGGGTGCTTTTTCAACATGTCCGCGACGGCATTTTCCATAGCAGCTAACGCCTGAATTAAGCCGACCCGCGAAGCGGGTTCGGCTTGAATGAATTGTTAGACGGCACGCTTGGAATGCCCTGAATGAAAAATTGGCGATAGCTCCAGTCCGCGCCATCCGTGAGCTTGAACGATATCAAAGAACTTTTGCGACGCTATGGTGCCGTGCCAAGCGCCGAAGCCGCTACCGAACCATGCTGCAGTTAGAGACAGATCCGCCGCGTCCGATAAAGCTTGCTCCGGAATTACAATCGATGTGGGTGGGTGGTACTTCACTTTTCCGCAGAACGGCCCGGTTGGCGGAACGGTGTAGGTGTCGGCTTCCTCGTTGAAAGGTTTGCAGGTCACCGTAGGCAACTCCGAAGTGTCAACACCCTTGATCACGCCGGTTATTATTAATTGGCGTAGGTTGTCCAGTGGTTGTCCGGACTTATGATCTAGTGCGGCGCAAAAATCTATCCCGGCAATTCTATTTTTACGAAGAACTGACTCCACTTCCGGAGCTACAAACCAAGCATCAAATACCCAGTTGAGCTGGCGGAAATGAGAGTGGGTTACGCGATTCGATTTGCGGAACCGAAATGGAGCTACCTGGGACTCGTATACCCCGCAGCAGTCGCAGTGTCCTTTATATGTTTGGTCGGCCCAGGAGCTTTCTGGCTGAGGGTAGCCATGATGCCCCTTCGCTCCCATATCAAACCACCGGACACTTGCCATGCCGTCTAACACCTGAGTTAAGCCGCGCCGCGAAGCGGCGCCGGTTGGACGAATTGTCAGGCGGCAGCCGCTTAGTTACCAAGTTCGCTAGACACATGTTCGGCTATCTCACTGGTGTTCCTGACAAACGCTGCCTCTAGATCAATTCCGCACTTGTTCGCCAAGACAAGAATGGACCAGAGACAATCCGACAACTCATGACCAAGTTTCGCCTTGCAGTCTTCGATAGTTCGGACGCCCGCGTTTGCTTGGATCAGTTTTGCCAGATCGCCTACGTCCCCCATGAATCCGAGCGCAAGTTCCTGTGTAGTCCAGACGCGGCCGTACCTCTTGGTCTCTAGCTGCTCGTAGAGCTCGTTTAGTTGTAGTGCCGCTTTCTCAAGATCGCTGAAGTGCATGTGTACCGCCTAACGCCTGAATTAAGCCGACCCGCGAAGCGGGTTCGGCTTGAATGAATTGTTAGGGCGCGTACCGCTGGACCCAAAGCTCATGATCCCCGTTGGGATCACTGAGGCTGCGCGAGCACGACACCCGGTTGAAATTGTCATAGTCATTGTGCCAAACACAGTAGAGCACCTGGCCCGAGGTGAACGAGATCTCCAACTGTCTGACCCGATCTGGGCCGCAGTGAACGTACCGTGCAGTGCCTTGGCGGGGCGAGCCGTCAACCGTGCCTGTTACATCTAGCGAGTCCGAGTCCTCGTTGCCGGATAGGGTGAGCTGGCCGGTGTATGTCTGATCGCCATGTGAGCCAAGCACGCCGTAATCGCCTCGCAGCCAGCTGACTATCTTGGCATCGTTTCCAGCCGCGGCGGTGCAAATCCGGCTGGTAGGCGGTGGCGGCGCAGGTAGCGAACTACCCCAAAGCGCAACTACGAGAAGCAAGAATGTGTCCATAGCGCCCTAACGCCTGAATTAAGCCGAACCGCGAAGCGGTTTCGGCTTGAATGAATTGTTAGGCCCCGGTGGCCGAGGCCTCTGCCAGCGCAGTATCCCAGAGCACAAAAGCATTTGTCTCGGGTGAGCGCAGGGTCAACAGCGGAGCCACGTCCAGGTGCCAGCGGCGGAAGATCACAAGGAGTTGCCGCACCGTCTCAGGCTGCACAGGAGTACTAAGGGTCAACTCCAACGTAGTACCGGTGCCACGGATGGCTTGGTACTCGGGCAGAGAGCCAAGCCAGCGGAAGAACTGATCCTCGTCCGCTGAGGTGAAGAACACTGGGCCTTCAAATGAAATGATCACGGGGCCTAACTACATTTAGACCCCAAGATGGGGCATAGCGCGAGTTTGCACTTGGTCCGTCGAAGGCGTCAATCAGACTATTCTGACAAAAATCAACGGCTTGGGTCGATATCCGCTAACCGTATCAGGGAAGAGACTCGCTAGTTATGCCGGCCAGTCGACCCCTATATGTCTTATCGCGGTGAAACGACCCCTATAAAACCTGAAGTCGAACAGGTTCCCCGCCGGGGCTTGTTCGATGAAATTCGGGCCCGAATGCGGTTGAAGCACTACAGCCTTCGAACCGAAGCGGTGTATCTGGGCTGGATTCGCCGGTATATCCGGGCAAATGGCAGACGACATCCGCGCGATATGGGCAGTGTGGAGGTCGAGGCTTTTCTCTCACGATTGGCGACGGAGGGCGGGGCGTCGGCGAGTACACAGAACCAGGCATTGTCGGCGCTGCTGTTCCTGTATCGAGAAGTCTTGGGAATCAAGTTGCCATGGATGGAGAACGTGGTGCGCGCAAAACGGACCCGGCGTCTGCCGACCGTGCTTGCCCGGGGCGAGGTGGCCATGCTGCTGCGACAGCTGTCCGGCAGGGAATGGTTGATGGCGAGCTTGTTGTACGGCGGCGGTTTGCGCCTGATGGAGTGCCTGCGGCTTCGGATCAAGGATGTGGACGTTGTGCGCGGCGAAATTACGGTGCGCGAGGGCAAGGGCGCCAAAGATCGCAAAACGGTGTTGCCGGCCGCGCTGCGCGAACCGGTCAAGCGGCAGATCAATGCAACATTGGTCTTGCACGAAGCCGATCTGGCGCAAGGCTACGGCGAGGTGTCGCTGCCTGCGGCGCTTGCGCGGAAGTATCCGAATGCGGCGCGGCAGCCGGGATGGCAATACGTGTTTCCGGCGACAAGGCGCGGCATCGATCCGCGGGACGGTCGGGAAAAGCGTCACCACCTGGACGAAAAGGTACTCCAGCGCGCAGTGTCTGGCGCAGCAAGATGCGCGGGCATCTTGAAGCCGGTGGGGCCGCACACGCTACGTCATTGCTTCGCGACTCATTTGCTGGAGATGGGTGCCGATATCCGGACGATCCAGGAACTGCTCGGCCATAAAGATGTGAGCACGACGCAGATCTACACGCACGTGCTCGATCGCGGCGCCAGCGGCGTGGTCAGTCCTCTGGATCGCATCTGATCAGGAAAACGAAAGAAGCGGGATCAGAGACCATAAAACGGTTGCAACTCAGGTTTCCGATCAAAAGCTGATCTCATAGGACGTATAGAACGCTTTCCCAGCGGCTACCGGTAGCGTTGCAGTGCCCAGCTCTTGTTCGAAACACCGGGCCAGCGCGGATTCTCCGTTGCGCCAGGTGCGATCGGTGGCGCCGCCTTGGGCGACATGGGCGACGATGGTGAATGGCGGGGGCGTGCCCTTGATGGGCCCGCAGGTCGCGATGGCATCGTCGAGCGCTTTGCCCTGCGCCTCGACCAGTTCTGCCTTGTCGGTGGAACTGATCGCCGCCTCGTATTGGTCGGCGAACGATTTGGCCTGAGCGAAAGAAATATCCGCGGCGGCAAGTTGAGCCACAAACAACAGAAATCCGATCATGGGAATCTCTCCATTGGCCAACGCCCGAATCCGGATGGGAGGCTAAACCATCACGATTCTGCGGGTGCGGGTTCCGTTTCGGGCTCCGGCTTGGCCATCTCCGGACTCACCTTCTCGATCGTGTGTCGCAGTTCGCGGCCCAGCAGGATGCGCGCATCCTTGGCCCAGCCGGCCAGGCGTTCGTCGAAGGACAGCTTGCCGTTGGCGTCCGGCCAGACCAGCCGCATCTCGCGCAGCTTCTGGATGAAGCCGCGGAACAGGCTCTTGTCGAAGAACTCCGGCGCGGCCGGCGCGTACAGCAGCGACAGGCGTTGCGCGGCGAGCTGGCACAGGCTTTCCAGTTCGGCCGAACTCAGCGTGCCGGCGCCGTTCTTCACCAGCACCGAAATCGCGATGTAGTAACGCTCGAAAGCCTGCTGCAGCGCATGGCCGATCGCGCGCAGGCGGAACACTTCGTCGGACTGGCCGGCGTTGCGCGACAGGATGCCGCCGTCGTCGTCGTTGATCAGTTCGAGCAGGCCTTCGCGGACGAAAACGTCGATGGTGCGGTCGATGCGTCCGGCGAAGCCGTCCTCGTCCCAGGGCAGGAACAACTCGGCCTGCAGGAACGGATACAGGCTGCGGCCCAGCCGCTGCAGTTGCGCGCGGCTCATGCGCCGGTTGTGCTGGAAGCAGCACGCGATCCAGGCCGAAGCGGTGAACAGGTGCACCACGTTGTTGCGGAAATAGCTGAGCAGCACCGCGGTGTCGTCGTCGACGGCGAGCACGTCGCCCAGCGGGTGCGCGGTGCGCGACAGCACGGAAATCTCTTCGCCGTGGGCGACGATCTGCTCCGGCGTGTGCGGCGTGACGGTGACGCGGTCGGAGTAGGGCACTTCGGCCAGCAGCTTCTTCGACAGCGTGATCTGCGCCAACAGGTCGGCTTCGCCCATGGCGTGCTTGGGCGTGGACAGCAGCGCCAGCGCCAGCAGGTTGATCGGGTTCACGTCGGCGGCGCGGTTGGTGTTGACCTGGATCTGCTGCGCGATCGCATCGACCGTGTCCGACAGCCAGGCCGGCTTCTCCTCTTCGCCGACCGGCTGTCCGTTCCAGCCGGGCGCGTGCCGCTTGAGCATGTCGTCGAGCAGGATCGGTTCGCCGTAATTCACTACCACCTGGCCGTAGTTCTGGCGCAGCACTTTAGGGATGCCCCACAGCAGCGCCCAGATCGATTCCTTCT
The DNA here is from genome assembly GCF_023374055.1 of Luteimonas galliterrae. NCBI lineage: Bacteria > Pseudomonadati > Pseudomonadota > Gammaproteobacteria > Lysobacterales > Lysobacteraceae > Luteimonas > Luteimonas galliterrae. The sequence goes on from NZ_JAMBEP010000006.1 coordinate 93,508, forward strand.
CTTTCGGCTTGCCGGTGAGCTCGTCGAGATAGCTGTTGCCTTCCATCAGCTTCTCGTAGCCGATGTAGACCGGCTGGAACAGCACCGGGCGCGTCGGTTGGCGCAAGAAGGCGCGCACCGTCATCGAAATCATGCCGCCCTTGGGCTGCAGCAAGCGGCCTGTGCGCGAGCGGCCGCCTTCGATGAAGTACTCCAATGAGTAACCGCCGGCGACCAGTTGCGCGACGTATTCGCTCAGCACGGCCGAATACAGCATGTTGCCGCGGATGCTGCGGCGGATGAAGAACGCGCCGCCCTTGCGCAGGATGGTGCCGATCACCGGCAGGTTGAGGTTGATGCCGGCGACGATGTGCGGCGGCACGATGCCGCGGTCGTACAGCAGGTACGACAGCAGCAGGTAATCCATGTGGCTGCGGTGCGAGGGCGTGTAGACCACTTCATGGCCCGGCGCGACTTCCTTCAGCCGTTCGAGGTGGTGCACCAGCACGCCGCGATAGATTCGGTTCCAGACGGTAGTGAGCAAGAAGCTCGCCGAACGCACCACCGGATGCGAATAGTCGGCGGCGATTTCCCAGGCGTAGGCGTGCGCTTTTTTCCACGCGTCGGCAGGTTTGCTGTTATCGCGCCGCGCCTGGTCGGCGATGGCTTCCTTCACCGGCTCCGAAGCGAGCACCTTGTCGACCAACAGGCGGCGCGTGGACAAGTCCGGCCCGATCACCGCTGCGCGGATGCGGCGGAAGTGGGTACGCAACACGCGCGAAAGTTTGCGCACGGTGCGTTCGGGCGGCAGGCCTTCCTCGACGATGCCGCGCAGCGACACCGGCGGCGAAAAACGCACCAGCGTGTTGCGGCCGTTGAGCAGGATCGCCAACAGGCGGCGGAAACGGCCGACCAGGGTCCAGTTTTCCGAGAACAGCACCGAGAACCAGCCGCTGTTCCGGTCCGGCGCGCGGCCGACGAAGATCGACACCGGCACCAGTTGCACGTCCAGTTCCGGATAGTCGCGATGCGCTTCGAGCAAGCGTGCCAGCGAACCGGAATGGGTCTTGCCCGGCGACGGGCCGGCCGGCGACAAGGCGCTGGCGTTGCGTCGCGACAGCGCCACGTAGGCGCGCTTGCGGCCGAGCGGATCGCCCGGCAACGGCTGCAGCGGAGACGGCAGGCCGGCTTCGCGGCAGGCGCGATCCAGGATCAGCGCGTTGGACAGGCCGTAGTCTTCCAGCACGTAGCAGACCGGGCGGCCGTCGGCGTATTGGCCGGGCGCTTCGGGTTCCAGGCTCAGCGCGATCCACGGGTCCAGCAGCCGGCCCAACAGGCGCGACCACCAGGGCCGGCCGGCCGGCTTGTTGGCTTTGCCGTATGGCGCGCGAACCCGCTCTGTGTCGCGGTTTGCGGGGGGTTCGGGCGCCGGGCCGTGGGTGTCCGGCTCGGGAAAAGGCAGGGGCGTTTGGTCAGGCATCGCCGACATTATGGCGAAGTCGGGTTCCGCACTGTTTCGGGGGTGGCGGGCTCAGCGTTTGTGGGAGGGGCTTGAGCGCCGGCTGCGTCCGTTGTCGGGGCTGAAGCCCCTCCCGCAACAGCGACGGCAGCCTCGGCGTGGCGCAGGTAATCGCTCAGGTACCAACGCCCCGCGCGGCGTTCGACATCGACGACGGTGTCGATGTCGGTTTCGCCAAGCGAGTAGCGCAGCCGGACGCGCGCGCGATCGCCGGTCTGCTGCTGCAGGCTCGCCTGCAGGCCGGATAGGCTGTCGTCGAGTTGCAGGCCGTAGATCTCCAACGCGCGTTTCGTCGTGGCCATGAACGGGCCGAGCCGACGCAGGCTTTCCTGCATGCCCGCTTTGCGGAAGTCGGCTTCGGAGGCGAGACCGGTGCGGCGCGCGGCGGTCGTCAATTGCGGAATCACCCGCCGCGCGCGCTGCGGATCGCCCAGCGGCGCGGTCAGGCCCCACTGGCTGACCGCCTGGATGAACTGCGCGTAGTGCTGGCGTTCGTCGTCGCTGTAGTCGCCTTCGCTGCGGATGTATTGCACGCCGAACAGGCCCAGCGACATCGCGGCGGCTTTCAGTTCGGCGTGGGCGCCGGAGAACTGGCGATCGAACACCTGCTGCAGTTTTTTCTCCGAACCGGGCGCGGACAGGGCGGCGAGCAGTTGCGGCAGACGTTCGTCGAAAGGCAATTCGGTCAACGGCCAGCGCGTGCGGCCTTCGCGCCAAGCCTGCTCGAGTTGCGGCTGCAGTGCCGGCGGCACGGCGTCGCGGGCGAAGGCTTCCAGATCGTTGTCGTGCAGGTGCTGGGTGAGCAGGCGCACGGCTTCGGCGGGCTTGGTGGCGCCGGCGGGCGTTGCGATGCCGTCATCGGACGAGGCGTCGCGCTTGCAGGCAGCCGTTGCGCCGACGACCAGCGCCATCAGCAGCAAACAGCAGATCGATCGATATCGCATGCGGCGGCTTCCCGGAGGGCGCTGGCGCGCATCTTGGGCACGACGCGGGGCTGGCGGCAAGTTCTGCCGTGCTTTAGTGAGAAGCGCGTCGCTCCGGTCCTGCGTACGGTCGTTACGCGAGCGGCCTTTATAGGGACGGCTTTTTAGGAACAGCTTCAGCCGCGAGCTCTTGACCTATGCTGTCATCCCGAGCGCAGCGAGGGATCTGCTTTGGCCGAGAGCAGATCCCTCGCTGTGCTCGGGATGACAATTGCTTTTTTGCTTGGGATGACTGCGAAGCCGAAGAGCTCGCGGCTGAAGCCGTTCCTACAAAAAGCCGCTAGAGATCACGCATCACCCAGCCACGCGGATGCTCGGCGTCGCTGATGTCCATCGCCGCCTGCGCCACTTCTTCCGGCGTGCGCCCGGCTTTCCAGGCCGCGGCGATCGCGGCCAGGCGTTCGCGGGTGGCGCGGGTGTAGGCGCCTTCCAATTCGTTCTGCGCGTCCGCGGCGAGTTTTTGCGGATACAACGTGCGCGCATCGTCGCTGCGGTTGAGCAGGGCGATCATCCGCGACAGCGCGGTGCGGAACGCGGCCGCGCCGAGCGTGCCGCGCTGGGTGCGTTGCAGGTGCCAGACGGTGAGGTATTCCACCGGGCCCAGCAATCGCCGCGGCGTGGCGCCGAAGAATTGTCCGGACAGCGTGCTGGCGGCCAGCGGTCCGGCGCTCTCCGGCAAGCGCGTCGCGCCCCACGAACTCAAGGCGCCGCCGGGCATGTCCATGCGGCGCAAGGCGGTGCCGAAAGTGTCGGCCAGCAGGCGTTGCGCGCGCTCATCGTCGCTTTCGGCGACCACGCCGAGCACGCGCAGGAACAGCGGATAGCGTTCTTCGCCCAGGCGCCTCACCAAGCGCTTGAGCACCGTGAGGCGGTATTCGGGGTCGCTGTGCGCGGCGAGCGCGGACACCAGCCTGTCCGCGGCGGCGCGCAGGGCCTCGGGCGAGGGCACGGGTTCGTTCAAGGTTTCAGCGCGTCGTCGGAGCGATGCGGCGATCGTAGCGCAGCAGAGCGGATCGAATCAGGCCGAAGGATCAGGCAAACGCAGCGATGACGGCATCGACGCCCTGATCGGCCGCGCTACCCAGATCCAGCGCGCCGAGCGCGTTCTCGAAAGCCATGTCTCCGGCCAGCGTACGGGCCCCATCCGGTACGCCATCCCAGGCGGCGGTGTTGAGCACCGCTTCGCCGGCATCGATCGCCGTTGCGTTATCCGCGAGCGGCGCCGCGGCAGGCGCTTCGGCGACTTCGGTGCCGCCTTGCGGGGTATCCAGCCCTTGCTGATGGCGCAGATCGTCCAGCGACACCTGTCCGCCCAGCGAGTCGAGGCTGGCGCGGTTGAGGGTCGGGTCGGGTGTGTTGATGCTGCTCATCGGGCTTGGACTACCAAGGGTTCCTGTCGGGCGGGCGCAGTGGCGGAGATGACGCAAATGTAACGCCGGGGCCGGGTTGCCGCTATCTCGGGCTAGCCCTAGGTCGCTGCGGCTCTTGTGGGAGCGGCTTCAGCCGCGAGCTCGTTCATTCAGGTTGCGGGCACGTATTCAGACCGTTGAGAGTGGGAAGAGCTCGCGGCTGAAGCCGTTCCCACAGCTGAACGAATCGTCCACAACGTCATGCTAGCCTGCGGTCCGACCCGTTCGGCAGGCCGCGGCATGGCATCGAAGGACAAGGGCGCCGACAAGACCGAGCAGCCCACCGCCAAAAAGCTCAGGGACGCGCGCAAGGAAGGCAACGTCAGCAAGAGCAAGGAGCTGACCAGCACCGTGCTGGTGCTGGGTTGGCTGGTCGGCGCGTGGCTGCTGATGGGCTTCATGTACGCGCGCATCACCGCGCTGTTCGAGCAGAGCCTGGCGGCGATCCAGATGCCGTTCAACGACGCCGTGCAAAGGCTCGCCCTGTCGGCGGTCGATGCGTTGCTATGGCTGACGCTGCCGCTGCTGGCCCTGGCGGTGTTCCTGGGCGTGGTGGTCGAATTCCTGCAAGTCGGACCGATCGGCACCTTCGCCAAAATCAAACCCGACCTGTCCAAGCTCAATCCGGTCGAGGGCATCAAGAAGATGTTTTCGATGGACAATCTGGTCGAGCTGGTCAAGTCGATCGCCAAGAGCGCGGCGCTTCTCTTCATCGGCTTCTTGGTGCTGCGCGGGCTGTTGCCGGAACTGATCCAGTTGCCGTACGCGCCGCCGGCGGCGATGGGCACCGCGATCTGGCAGGGCTTGATGCAGATCGGCATCTGGACGATCTTCGTGTTCTTCTTCGTCTCGGTGCTGGACGCCTCGTACCAGAAATTCTCGTACCTCAAGCAGCTGCGCATGAGCCGGCGCGACATCCGCCAGGAAGTGAAGGAGAACGAAGGTGACCCCTACATCAAGTCGCGCCGCCGCCAGCTGCATCAGGAATGGTCGCAGCAGAACATGCTCAATGCCGTGCGGGGGTCTAACGTCGTCGTGACCAATCCCACCCATATCGCGATCGCGCTGCAGTACGAACAGGGCGTCACCGACCTGCCGGTGGTCGTCGCCAAGGGCGAGGAGCATCTGGCCGAACTGATCAAGAAGACCGCCGAAGAATCGGGCGTCCCGATCCTGCAGAACATCGAGCTGGCGCGCGGGCTCAACGAAAAGGTCGAGCTGGACGATTACATCCACAATGAATTCTTCGAGGCTGTGGCGCAGGTGCTGCATTGGGCCGAGACCGTGCGCCGCGATCGCGGCGAGGAATAGCTTTGTAGGAGCGGCTTCAGCCGCGAGCTCTTGCCCAAGCTCAAGCGATCACGAGGGAAAGAGCTCGCGGCTGAAGCCGCTCCTACAGAAGCGCAGCCGCAGGCTACCCGCCGAAGGCGCGGCGCAGCGCGTCGAGCAGGCCGCTGTTGTCGGCCAGCCGCTTGAGCACGATTTCCACGTATACGCCCAGCATCAGCAGGATCATGCCGGTCGCCAGCCAGGCCTTGATCGGCAGCGTCAGCGCGAACACGTTGAGCTGCGGCGCGTAGCGGTTGACCAGGCCGAACGACAGGTCCACCAGCAGCAGCACCACCATCGCCGGCGCGGCCAGCACCAGCAACGCGGTCATCAGGAAACTGAACTGGCCGATGAAAAGATGCATGCCGCCGATATGCATGTTCGGGAAGTACGACGTCACCGGCCACAAGGTGTAGCTCGACAGCAGCAGGTCCAGGAACACCAGGAAGGCGCCGCTGGCCATGAACAGGAACGCCGCCAGCTGCGACAGGAACTGGCCGTGCAGCGAGGTCTGGTGGCCCTGCACCGGATCGAACACCTGCGCCATGCCCAGGCCGACCTGCGTATCGATCACGCTGCCGGCCGCGCCCAGCGCCCAGAACACGATGCCGAAGCACAGGCCGATCGAAATGCCCAGGAACAATTCCTTGAGCACCATCGGACCCCATTGGAAGGTGCCCATCATCTCGATCGGCGCGCCGGCCATCGCCACCGGTAGCGCCACGATCGCCAGGCTCACCAGAAAACTGTTGCGCACCATCGCAGGCATGTTTTCCGGCGTCAGCAGCGGCAGCATGATGAAGGCGCCGATGATGCGCGGCAGGGTCAGCCCCAGCGCCAGCATCGCATTGCCGACCGGGTCGAACGCGGTCATCCGCGGTGCACCAGGCCCGGGAAGTCGACGAAGATGCGGTCGGCGTAGGTGTACAGCGTGCCGCCGATCAGCGCGGCGGTGACGAACAAAGTGATCACGATCACCACGAACTTCACGGTGTAGGCGAAGGTCTGCTCCTGCAGCTGGGTGGCCGCCTGCAGAAAGGCCACCGCCAGGCCGACGATCGAGGCCGCCGCGATCGGCGGACCCGACAGGATCAGCGTCAGCCACAGGGCCTGTTTGGTCAGTTCGAGTACTTCGTTCATCGCAAAACGCCTTTTTTGTTGCTGTTGCCCCCTTTGGAAAAGGGGGCTACGGGGGATTTGCTCTTTTTGCTGTTGTAACTAACAAGGCAGAAATCAAAAGCAAATCCCCCTCGAGCCCCCTTTTTCAAAGGGGGAGGAACAGCGGATCAGCCGTAGGTGAGCACCAAGCCATGCACCAGCTTGGCCCAGCCGTCGATCAGCACGAACAGCAGCAATTTGAACGGCAGCGACACCGTGGTCGGCGACATCATCATCATGCCCAGCGCCAGCAGGATGTTGGCCACCACCAGATCGATGATCAGGAACGGCAGGAAGATCAGAAACCCGATCTGGAACGCGGCGGTCAGTTCGCTGACGGTGAACGCCGGCACCACCACGATGAAGTCGTCCACGGTCAGGTCGCCGCGACGCGCCGGCGGCAGCAGGCGCTGCGCGCTCTTCAGGAAGAAGTTGCGCTCGGCATTGCTGGAATGCTGGATCAGGAAGGTGCGCAGCGGTTCCTTGCCCGCCTCGACCAGCGCGAGCAGGCGTTCGGTATCCATCTTGCCGCCCTTGGGCAGTGGCGGCGGTTGCGAAGCCGTGGTCTCGCGCGGCGCAGCCTCGGCCGGGGCAGGCGCAGCCGCATCTTCGGCGGAAGACGGATCGCGCGGCGCCGACGGCGCCTGCGCGCGCGCTTCGGCTTCGGCGCGCAATGCGTCGGCGGCAGCGGGGCTGACCGGCGCGGTCACCGGTTGCGCGCCGATCGCGGTCTGCGTCGCTTCTGCCGGCGAGGCGGGCGGCGGCGTCGTGGTGGGCGCGGCGGTGCCCGCAGCCGCGGCTGCGGCCTTGGCCCGCGCCTGCGCGCGCGCATCGATCTGCGCCTGGATCGACGCAGGCATCGGCTTGCCTTCCATGCGCGCATTGATCGCCGCATGCGTGTCCAGCAATACCGGATACATCACGTAAATCGACAGGACGATCGCCAATCCGTTGATCACCACGTTGGGCGGCACCTGCTGCAGGCCCAGCGCATTGCGCAGCAGGCTGAGCACGACCACGATCTTGGTGAACGAGGTCACCATCACCGCGACGAAGGGCGCCAGCGCCAGGCTGACGACGGTGACGAGGACCAGCGCCGGGGAGAAGGTGCTGAAATCCATGCCTCAGCTCCAGGACAGCAGGCGCACGCCCAGCGTATCGCCGACCGCGACCATTTCGCCGCGGCCGGCGACGCGGCCGTTGGCGCGGATGGTGACGTTGGCGCCTTCCAGATGCGCGGGCAGCGCGAACACGTAACCCGGCTGCAGGTTGGCCAGCTCGCCGATGCTCAGTTGCACGCGGCCCAGATCGAATTCGACGTTCACGGGCAGGTTGTGCACGCTCGGCTGCGTTGCGGCCTCGGCTGCGGCGTCGCCGGCCTCGGCGTTGACTTCGTTGTCGTTCACGGGGGAATTCTCCTGCGGTGCTGAAAGGATTTGCGGCGCTCCGTCGATGCGCCAGCCGTCGGCGCCACCGGCCAGCGGCCAGCGGCGATCGGCGGCGTAGGCCTGCGGCGACGGCACGCGGCCGCGCGTGCCGACCACGATCACGTCGCCCGGGCGCAACGCGCGCCAATCGTCGTGGCGCAGCCGCGGACCGGCCAGGCGGATCGCGATCGGCGCGGGCAGTTGCCGCCAGCGCTCGAGATCGGGCGGGGGATCGTCGGCATAGACCTGTTCGGCGCGGTCCAGCAGGCGGTCGATCCACGAGCAGGGCAGACGCAGCGTGCCGAGCATGGCGCCGCGGCCGGCATCCTCGATCGAGAACGCGAGCCAGATATCCGGATCGCGCGCGACGGTTTGCGGGTCGCGTTCGTCGCCGCCTTCCACCGGCAGCAGCGATACGCCCAGCGCATCGCTGAGCCGGATCAGTTGCGCTTCGTGCGCCAGCGTCCAGGCCAGCAGGCGCGAACGGCCGCGGTAATCGCTCCATTGAAGATCGTCGCTGGGCTGCGCGCTGTCGGCTTGGTCCAGCCGCAGGCCGAGGCGCACGCCGTCGGCTTCCAATTCGATGGTTTCGCCGGCGGCGCCGGCATCGCCGTACGCGAAACGCAGCACGCCGCCGTCGCGCAACGGCCAGCGTTCCGGCGCGGCGAAGAAATAGCGCATCGTTTCCGCCTGCGCCGGCAGCAGCGACGGTATGCGGCCGCGCAATGCGGCGACTGTCGCGTCCGCGTGCGCGGGCCGGGATTTCGTCGCGGGTGCGCGAGCTTTCTTGCTGGCGGCTTCAACCATGTCCCAGGGCCACCTTCATCAGTTCGGGCAGCGAGCGTACACCGAGTTTGTTCATCATGTTCGAGCGATGCAGTTCCACGGTCTTGATGCTGATGCCGAGAATGTCGGCGATGATCTTGTTGGGCTTGCTGGCCACCACCAGGTCCAGCACCTGCCGTTCGCGCGGGCTCAGCTGGGCCAGGCGCCCGCCCTGCGCGCCGCCGGCGCTGTTGCGCGCGCTGGCGATCGCGGTGCGGATCGCATCGATCAGGGTGTCGTCGCCGAAGGGCTTCTCGATGAAATTGGACGCGCCCTTGCGCATCGCTTCCACCGCCAGCGGCACGTCGCCGTGCGCGGTCACGAACACCAGCGGCAAGGCGCAACCGCGGCGCTGCAGTTCGTCCTGCAACTGCAGGCCGCTCATCTGCGGCATGCGGATGTCCGAGACCAGGCACTCGGCCGCATCGCCGTGGCGTTCGCCCGTATAAGCGGCGATGAATTCCGCGCCGGACGCGTAGGCCAGCGTTTCGAAGCCGGCGGTCTGCAACAGCCAGGCGGTCGAGTCGCGGAAGCCGTCGTTGTCGTCGACCAGGTATACGCGGGTGTCCTGCATCGGTCGTCCTCTCCGTCGCGGCTCATGCGCGGCCCTGCGCGCGCGGCAGGGTGAAGCCGAATACGCTGCCGCCGCCGTCGCGCGGCTCGAAGAACAGGCGCCCTTCGTGGTACTCGATGATCGAGCGGCAGATCGCCAGGCCGATGCCCAGGCCGTCGGTCTTGGTGGTGAAGAACGGCGAGAACAGCTGGTCCTGGTCCTGCGCGCTCAAGCCCGGGCCGCGGTCGCAGACGCGCACTTCGATCTCGCCGTCCAGGTTGACCCGCCCTTCGACGCGCAGTTCGCGCCGCGCGGCCGGCACTTCGCGCATCGCCTCGATCGCGTTCTTGACCAGGTTGAGCAGCACCTGCTCGATCATCACGCGGTCGGCGTACACGGCCGGCAGCGCCGGCGCCAGCGCCAGGTCGATGCGCAGCTGCAGGCGCTCGGCTTCCAGCCGCAGCAGTTCCAGCACGGTGCCGGCGATCGCCGGCAATTCGTGCGCGTCGCGCCGCGGTTCGCGCGCGCGCACGAATTCGCGCACCCGCGAGATCACCGCACTGGCATGTTCGGCCTGCGCGCGCGCGGCCTGCAGCGCGCGCTCGACCTGCACCGGCCCGCCGGCCTGGTCGACCAGGCGCAGGCTGCCGTTGAGGTAGTTCACGATCGCCGCCAACGGCTGGTTGAGTTCGTGCGCCAGGGTCGCGGCCATTTCGCCGACCGACATCAGGCGCGAGGTGAACAGCAGTTTTTCCTGCTGGGTCTTGTGCGAGTCCAGGGTTTCGATGCGTTCGCTGATGTCGACCGCGGTCAGCAAGGCCAGCGCACGGCCGGCTTGTACGGTATCGCCCCAATGCAAGGCGTACCAGCGACCGTTGTGCGGCGCATGCACTTCGATCGGCTGCGCGTCGGCGGACCCGTCGCCGTGCAGGCCGCGCAGCAGCCGCTCGCGTTGGGTGTGTTCGGGCAGATCGCCGAACTCGTCCAGGAAGCGGCGGTTGGCCGCGACCAGCGCGCCGTCGTCGCGCGCATAGGCGGCGCAGGCGAAGGGCACCGCATCCAGCCATGCGGCGAACGATGCGGTATCCGGATCGCCGCCGCCCGGCGCAGGCTTCTGCCGCGGCGCACGCGTGCCGGCCGTCGCAGGTTTGTCCGCGACCGCCGCGCCGCCCGATGGCCGCGCTTCACGCATGGCGCGCACCGCGGAGCGCGCGCGCGGCCCTGCGCGAACGGATGAGCTTGCCCTTTGTCGACACCCTGTTACGGTAGCCGTGCGCCATGTCGGCGCCGTGACGTTTCCGGCCCGCCTGCCTATCGCATCCCTTCCTGTCGCATCCGTCTGCCATGACCTCTTCCCTCATTTTCCGCAGAATACTCCCGGCCGCCGCCTGCATCGCGTGGTCGGGGCTGGCTTGGTCGGCCGCCCCGGCCGCGGCGCCCGCCAAGTCTTCCTTCATCGGCGAACTGCTCGCCATCGTGTTGCCGTTGGCGGCAGTGATCGCGGCCCTGCTCGTGGTGCTGCGCCTGGCCCGGCGACGTTACGGGATCACCGGCCGCGATGCATCCTTGTCGATCGTGCAGGTGCTGCCGGTGGGGCCGCGTGAACGCATCGTACTGGTGCGCACCCGCGCCGGCCGCGTATTCGCGGTCGGCGTCAGCGCCCAATCCTTGAGCCTGATCACACAACTGCAGCCAGACGATATCGCACCATCGGCGCAGGATGTGAAGAATCCATCTGACCCTGCGCCGGTTTCAAGCGAACGTTTATTTCAGTAGCTCGCGTAATGCGCGCGTGAAGGAATTGGCTCCTGCCGCGCGGTCGTTACAGAATGTTGACAGCGAAGGCCGCGCGGATTCGCTCGCTCGTCGAAACGCTTTCATATGAAACAAATACAAAGATGAACGCTGCGCATCGCATCGGTGCGATGTAACGCGGCGTGTAAGCGAAACCGCAGCAATCCGCATGCTATGGTGACCTTCGAAACGGATGAGGTCAGCGCCATGCGACAGTTCTCCGAATCGGTGCGCAGCAGCGCATCCGGGGGAATCGCCATCTGGACCACCCGCATCGCATCGGCGAAGGCGCGCTGCGGGTTGCGTTCTGCGGCGCGCAAGGCATACTGCGTCGCCCGTCCCCCGACGGATAGTCAAACATGGAAGTAAGGCTCAAGCCCCTGCGCGACCTGTTCGGCGCGATGACCGCGGCGCCCGCAGGCGCCCCGCGGCGCCGTGGCGGATACAGCGACGTGGTGCTCGCTTTCGCCGCGGTCACGATCATCACCTTGATGATCCTGCCGCTGCCGATGGCGGTGATCGACACGCTGGTGGCCTTCAACATCGCGATCGGCTTCGGCCTGCTGCTGCTGGCCATCTACATCCCCACACCGGTGGCGTTCTCCAGTTTCCCCAGCGTGCTGCTGCTGACCACGCTGTTCCGGCTGTCGCTGTCGATCGCGATCACGCGCTCGATCCTGCTCGAAGCCGAGGCCGGCCACATCATCGACACCTTCGGCAACCTGGTCGCGGGCGGCAATCTCGTCGTCGGCCTGGTGGTGTTCCTGATCATCACCGTGGTCCAGTTCATCGTCGTCGCCAAGGGCGCCGAGCGCGTCGCCGAAGTCGCCGCGCGCTTCACCCTGGACGCGATGCCCGGCAAGCAGCTGTCGATCGATTCGGACCTGCGCTCGGGCCTGATCGACAAGGACGAAGCGCGCCGCAAGCGCCGCCTGCTGGAAGTGGAAAGCCAGTTGCACGGCAGCCTGGACGGCGCGATGAAGTTCGTGAAGGGCGACGCCATCGCCGGCATCGTCATCATCATCATCAACCTGCTCGGCGGCCTGGCGATCGGCGTCCTGCAGCGCGACATGTCGCTGGCCGATGCGACCCACACCTACAGCATCCTGACGATCGGCGACGGCCTGGTCTCGCAGATCCCGGCGATCCTGGCTGCGATCTCGGCCGGCCTGGTGGTGACGCGCACCGCCGGCGAAGAGAACGACCGCCATCTGGGCGAAGCGATCTCGCGGCAGATTTCCGGCGAGCCGCGGGTGATGCTGATCACCGGCATGCTGGCGCTGGCGATGGTGTTCGTGCCCGGTTTCCCGAAGATGGTGTTCGGCCTGCTCGGCCTGGCCCTGCTCGGTCTGTCGGCCTGGCGCTATCGCCACGGTTCGATGGTGTTGCGCCGCGCGTTCCGCGTGCCCGAAGGCGAACGGCCCACCGGCGAGAAAGTGGTCGAGACCGATGACCTGGCGCCGCCGGCGCCGTTGCAGCTGGACATCTCGCCGTCGCTGGCGGCGATGGTCGGCGACCTGCCGTTGCGCGAACGCATCGGCGGGATCGTGCAGCGGCTGCGCGAGGAATACGGCGTGCCCGTGCCGGTGCCGACGGTGCGCATCGAACCCAAGCTGCGCGAGCGCGGCGAATACCGGCTGAGCGCGTTCGGTGCGCGCATCGCGTTCGGACGCGTGCGCGACGACGCCTATTTCCGGCCTGCCCGTCCCGGCGACGGCAACGCGCCGCGCGCTGCCGGGTTCTTCCCGGCGCTGGCGGGCGAGTGGATCAAGGAGCCGGCCGCCGACGCGCAGGGCGCGCTCGACACCCTGGCCGAGCATTGCCGCAGCGCGCTGCAGCGCCGGCTGGGCAGCTTCATCGGCATCCAGGAAACCTCGCACCTGTTCAACCGCATGCAGCGCGACTATCCGGATCTGGTGAAGGAAATGTTGCGCGTGGTCGCGCCGCAGCGCGTGGCCGACGTGCTGCGCCGGCTGGCCGAAGAAGGCGTGCCGGTGCGCAACCTGCGCGATGCGTTCGAAGCCATCACCGACGTCGGCGGCCGCGAGAAGGACGTGGTGCTGCTGACCGAATACGTTCGCGTCGCATTGAAACGCGAGATCGCCGACCGCTATGCCGACGACGAACGCACCCTTCACGTGCTGATGATCCACCCGGAATTGGAAGACCGCCTGCGCCAGTCGGTGCGCGTGGCCGGTGGTGCCAGCCAGCTGGCGATATCGCCGGAGCTGGCGGCGCGGCTGGGCGGCGAGGTCCGTTCGCAGCTGGCGCGGCAGCCCGAGACCGTGCGTCCTGTCTTGTTATGTTCACTCGATGTGCGCAGGCATCTGCGCAAGCTGATGGAAATCGATTTCTTCGATCTGCCCGTGCTGTCCTACCAGGAGCTCGCCCCCGATCTCCGCATCATGCAGGCCGGCCAGATCAACGCCTGAGGTAATCCCCCATGACCCAGAGCCCACCGACCCACCCGAAATCCTCCGCCAAGAAATCGAAAGCCAAGCGCGCTTCCGGAACCGCCGCCGCCGCTACCGCCGCGGCTGCGGGCAATGAAGGCGCCGGCTACGCGCTGCGCATCCTGTCCGGGCTGCATATCGGCGCCAGCCGGCCGTTGGCCGAGAAAGAGATGATCCTGGTCGGCAGCGGCGAGGATTGCGACATCGTCCTGTCCGACCAGGGTGTGGCGCCGCACCATGCGCTGATCGGCCTGCTCGGCGGCAGCCTGTCCGTTCGCGCGCTGGACGCGCCGCTGCGCGTCGGCGGGCAGCCGCTGCATCCGGGCGACCCGGTCGCGCTGGCCAGCTTGCAGCGCATCGAACTCGGGCAGGCCGCGTTGGCGGTCGGCAATGCCGACGATCCGGCCTGGCAATCCATGCTGCCGGCCTACGACGGCTCGCGTCCGGCACCCGCGCCGGCGCCATACATGAAGCGGCTGCCGGCCGTGGCGGCGTTCGCGGTGCTGTCGCTGATGTCGGTGGCGATCCTGGCCGCGGTCGTACCCAAGCGCGACCAGGCGCCGCAGGCCAGCGATGCGCTCACCCGGCTGATTCCGGAATTCTCGATCGCCGACGGACGAGTCGCGAAGGATGCCAACGGCATCGCGGTGCTGTCCGGCACGGTCAGGGACGCGGCCACCCGCGACCGCATCCGCGAAAAGATCAAGAGCGAAGGCCTCAGCGCCAGCCTGAGCCTGCGCACCGGCGACGACATCGCCTTCGACGTGCGCGAGATCCTGCGTGCCGAAGGTTTCGCCACCCGCACCCAGTACCTGGGCAACGGCGATGTCGAGGTCACCGGCAATTTCGCCGACGGCAATGCGCTAAAGGAAGCCGCGCTCGGGCGCGCGATGCGCGACGTGAAAGGCGTGCGGCGCATCATCCCGCGCAATTACGATCCGATCGATCCCTTCCAGCCCGCCGCGCAGCAGGTCGCCCATCAGAAAGCGGCCGAACAGAAACCGGCGGTGAGCCTGGTGTCGATCGTGCGCGGCAAGGAGCCGCATGTGCTCGGCTCGGACGGCAGCAAGTTCGGCATGGGCGAAAAGTTGCCGGACGGCTCGACCCTGATCGGCATCACCAGCGAAGGCGCGACCGCGCTCGACGCCGAAGGCAAGCTGCAGCGCGTGCAACTGGCGCCGCCTCCGGCACCGGCCGGCACCGAGGCGACCACGGTCGCGGTCGGCGTCGACGCCAAGACCGCACCCGCCGCGGCGCCGGCTTCCGCGACGCCCGCTGCGAAAGCGGCGGCGTCGACGAACGCCGTCGCCAAACCTGCGGCGCCCGCCGCCGCCGCCGTCGCCGCTCCGGCGCAGCCGCAAACCGTCGCCAAGGCCAAACCGCAACCGGCGCAGCGCATGTGAGGGCTGTGCGGCCGCAAATTTTTAGAGTCAGAAAGTCAGCAAGCGTCGTAGGGTTCCATAACGTTCACGGTAGTTCGGCGGCAATAGCCGCGCTCACTCAAGGAGAAGCGTCATGAGCAATGCCAACGTCAGCGGTCATCTGCTGAACACTTACATCACCGACGTCAATGCGGTCGGCGTCACCGGCAACCGGCGCGGCGGCGGCGTATCCGGCGGCAGCGCCAACAGCTGGTACGAAGCCATGGCGCGGGCATGGGGCAGCACCCTGGATGCCCAGGCCGCGCGCATCACCGAGCTGTCCGACCAGGTCAGCGGCGGCCAGGATCAGCCCTCGGTCATGATCACGCTGACGTCCGAGAGCCTGCGCATGCAGTTCATGTCCAACAACGCGGCCACCTCGCAGAACGCGGTCGGCCAGGCGCTGGAAACGCTCGGCAAGCGGCAGTAATACGCCGGGGCTGAAGCATCGTGCGTGCCGGGCCGAATCGCCCGGCTACGGACGATCCAGCATCGGATCATCGGACAGCAAGGAGACCGACATGATCGAAGCCATACAAGTCGCCGCCATGGACGCCGCGCAAGCCTCGCCCGCCGCGCGTCCGGCGCAATCGCCGCAGGCCTCTGCCTTCGACGTGCGCGATTTCGCAGCCGCGCTCGAACGCACCGGCGGCGCACCGCAAGCCGGCGCGCCGCAGCAGGTGATCGCCAGCGTCGCCGCGCCGCCTTCCGAGGGTACGCGGGCCGTGCTGGCTGCGCTGGAACACCTCAACGGCGGCGCCGACAACATCAATGCGATGTCGCAGACCATGACCGCCAACAGCGCCGACCTGACGCCCGGCGAAATGATGCAGATGACGATGCGTTGCCATCAGTTCCTGTTCCAGGCCGAGCTGACCTCGAACGTGGCCAACCGCACGTCGGACGGCATCCAGCAGCTGTTCCGTCAGCAGTCGTAACGGGGGAAATGGGCATGAATAGGGCGATGGCCTTCAAACCGCTGCGTCTGATGTTGCTGGCGGCGCTGGCCTGCCTGTTGCTGGCCGGCTGCAGCGGCGCGCCGCTGTACAGCGACCTGGACGAGCAGCAGGCCAACGAAGTGACCGCCGCGCTGCAGGCGGCGGGCATCGGCGCCAGCAAGGCGCCGTCGCCCAGCAAGCAGGGTTGGGAAGTACGCGTGGGCCGCAACGAATTCCCGCAGGCCATGCAGGTGCTGTACGACCGCGGCCTGCCGCGGGCGCGTTATGCCTCGATGTGCGAAGTCTTCAAGAAGGAAGGCTTCGCCTCGTCCGCGATCGAGGAGCGCGCGCGCTACCAGTGCAGCCTGGAGCAGGAAATCGCGCACACCCTGTCGCGGATTCCCGGCGTCGTCGACGCGCGCGTGCACATCGCCTTGCCCGAGCGCGATCCGCTCGGCGGCGACAGCAAGGTGTCTTCGGCCTCGGTGATGATCTTCGAGCGTCCCGGCGCGGACCTCAGCAACGCCGAAACCGCGATCAAGGTGACAGTGAAGGACGGCGTGCAGGGCCTGGACGACGTCAACAAGGTGACGGTCAAGTTCATTCCGATGACCGCGCCCACCGGCGTCGACGTCAAGCCGCGCCAGACCGGCATCACGCCGGCCCTGTCGGCGATCGGTCCGCTGGGCATCGGCATCGCCGTCGGCGTCGTCGTGCTGATCGCGTTGCTGCTGGCCCTGCTCGGCCGCCTGCGCAGCCGGGCCGCCGCAGCGCAGGCCGCGGCGCAGCCGCGCGGCGTTTGGAACGGGTGATCGGCGCATGGCCTTGCAGGCGCTGCTGGCCGAAGTCGATCCGAGCTGGTACGACGGGCTCGAGCCCGAGCTGCTGTCGCGCGCGCAGGACAGCCGCTTGGGCCGCCGACTGCTCGCGCGTTGGCTCGCCGACGGCGCAGCGGCGGCGCTGCTGGCGCCGGCGCCCGGCGGGCCTTACGGCATCGTCGAACGCTGGCCCCGCGCCAGCGTGGCTGCGCTGACGCGCGACCTGGGCGCATTGGCGTACGCGCCGGCGATACGCGCGGAGGTGCGGCGCGAACCGGTGCGCCGGCTCAAGCAGGCGCTGGGCAACAGCTATCTGCTGGCGCTGGACAACACGGTATGGAACGGGCGCGTGGATCCGGCCGTCGCCAAGCGTTTGGCCGCGTCGATCGAACAGGCGCTCGCCGAAGACGCGAGCGACGCCGCGCTCTATGCCTTGCTCGATCGCCAGGGCCGCGCCGAACTGGACGCATGGTCCGCCGGCCACGAACGGGCGCTGGGCGAATGGGCGCGGCTGTTGCAGCCCAACGATGCGGCGCGCGACGCCGCGCACCTGCCCGAGAAACCTTTCCTGCGCGTCTACACGCACCATAAATCGCGCCGCGAAGCGCAGTAAGCGCCCGCGGCATCATCGGAAAACCTGATGCCAGCAGAATCCGCCGTCAAATCCGCTCCCGCGAAATCCGCCGCCGGCCGCGGCGCCGTGGCGGTGTTCGAACGCAAGCAGTTCGAGCGCGCGCTGGCCGCATCGGTCGTGCCGGCGCAGGATTGGCAGCGCCTGGAAGACCTCGATCAGCTGATCGCGCGCGTCAACGCGTTGTACGAACGCGCAGAGGCCGAAATCGGCCAGGCGCGCGAACAGGGCCATGCCGCGGGTTATGCCGAAGGCTTCGCCAAGGCGCAGCAGCAGATGGCGGTGCAGCTGGCCGCGCTCAACGAACGCCGCGCCCGCGTGCTGGGCGAGGCCGGCGGCCGCGTCGCCGAACTCGCCTGCGCGATCGTCGCGCGCATCGCGCCGGGCTTCGATCCCAGCGAGGTGATGCCGCCGCTGGTGATGCGCGCCGTGGAGGCCGCGCAAGCCGAACAGTTCCTGCTGATCCGCGTGCATCCGGCCGTCCGCGACAAAGTGCAGGCCGGTCTGGGCGCGGTGCGGCAGGCGCATCCCGCGGTCGGCGTGATCGAGTTGGTCGACGACGAGAGCCTGGATGCGTTGAGCTGCGTCGTGGTGTCCGAAGCCGGCGAAGTGCGCGCCGGCATCGCCCAGCAGATCGAAGCGATCCGCGCCGCGCTGGCCGGCGCCAACGTTCCGATGCCGGCGGCCTCATGACCGGACCGCAGACGCTAGGCGGCCTGGACCTGGATGCGGCGAAAGCCGCGCCCGACGATCCGTTGCTGGACGCGCTCGGCGCGATCCACGGCATCGAGCGCGTCGGCCGCGTCGCCGAAGCCTACGGCACGCTGATCCGAGCCACGGGATTGAAAGCGACCATCGGCGAGTTGTGCGAACTGCGCAATCCGCGCGGCGTCGGCGATCCGGATTTCAAGCTCGCCGCCGAAGTGGTCGGCGTGTCGCGCCAGCACACCTTGCTCACGCCGCTGGGCGCGCTGGACGGCATTTCCCACACCACCGAAGTGATCGGCACCGGCCGCCAGGCCGCGGTGCGCGCCGGCAACGGCCTGCTCGGCCGCATCGTCGATGCGCATGGCGAGCCGATCGACGGCAAAGGCCCGCTCGGCGCGACTGTCGATGCGCCGATCTACGCCGCTTCGCCCAATCCGCTTTCGCGCAAGCTGATCGACCGGCCGTTCTCCACCGGCGTGCGCGCCATCGATGCGACCATGACCACCGGCGTCGGCCAGCGCGTCGGCGTGTTCGCCGTCGCCGGCGGCGGCAAGAGCACCTTGCTCGGCATGCTGGCGCGCGGCGGCGAGGCCGACGTCAACGTGATCGCGCTGGTCGGCGAGCGCGGCCGCGAAGTCAACGAATTCATCCACGACAACCTGGGCGCGCAAGGCCTGGCCAAATCCGTGATCGTGGTCGCCACCTCGGACCGCCCCGCGCTGGAACGCAGCCGCGCGGCCTGGGTCGCGACCGCTATCGCCGAGCATTTCCGCGACCGCGGCAAGCGCGTGCTGCTGCTGCTCGACTCGGTGACGCGCTTCGCGCGCGCGCTGCGCGACGTCGGCCTGGCGGTGGGCGAGCCGCCGGCCCGGCGCGGCTATCCGCCGTCGGTGTTCAGCGCGCTGCCGCGCCTGTTCGAACGCGCCGGCAACAACGAGCGCGGCTCTATCACCGCCTTCTACACCGTGCTGGCCGAGGACGAGGACGGCGGCGATCCGATCGTCGAAGAAGTGCGTTCGATCCTGGACGGCCACATCGTGCTGTCGCGCAAGCTCGCCGCCGCCTACCACTATCCGGCCATCGACGTGCTGACCAGCCTCAGCCGCACCATGCCGCGCGTGGTCGACACCGCCCACCAGCGCGCCGCCGGCAAGCTGCGCAAGGTGCTGGCCAAATACCAGGACATCGAACTGCTGCTGCAACTGGGCGAGTACAAGCGCGGCACCGATCCGGAAGCCGACCTGGCGATCGAGAAGATCGGCCCGGTGCGCACCCTGCTGCAGCAGCCCGCCGAGGAGCTGGTGCCGTTCGCGCAATCCGCCGAGGCGTTGCGGAAGCTGTTCGCATGAAGATCCGAGATTTGGGACTGGAGATTCGGGATTCGGCAAAGCCGTCCGGCGGCCGCGTATTCGTTCCTCGCTTTTCCGGATCTCCAATCCCCAATTCCGAATCCCGTCCTATATGAAGCGCTATCCGCTGCACACGCTGATCAAGCTGCGCGAACACCGCACGGCGGCCGCGCGCCAGTTGCTGCTGGAACGGCAGCGCGCCGTGCAGGCCTGCCGCGACGCCTGCCTGGTGATCGAAGGCGAGATCATCGCGCTGCAATTCGAGCGCGGCGAACAGCGCAAGCGCCTGCTCGATCCGCCCGGCGCCGGCATACCGTGGCCGAGCGCGCTGGCGCAGCGCGAAGCGCATATCGAACTGCTCGGCGAACAGGCCGAGGCCGCGCGCCAACGGCTGTTCAAGGCCCAGGAAAAACTGCGCGAGGCGGAACTCGCGCTGGCCGAAGCGCGAGTCGCCTTCTTCCGCGCCAAGGCACGCCAGGACGCGCTCGAAAAGCGCCGTGACGTATGGCGCGGCGAACAGTTCGCGCTGGACGCGCGGCGCGAGGAGCGCGCCACCGACGATTTGCTGCAGGCAAGGCATCAGGCGCCCGCCTGACCGAATGAGGAGAATGCGATGAGCATCGAACGCAACCGGTCTTCCGAATCCACCGACGCCGCGCGCATCCGCGAACAGGCCGACCGCCTGCCGGGCGAGCAGCGCCTGCCGCCGAAGCCGGAAACCGTCGACCAGTTCCGCGCGGCGATGGAGCAGGCGCGCGAAGGCGATCCCCGGCAGAAAGGCCTGGATACGTACGCGCAGGCCCAAGCGCAGGCGCGCGCTGGCGACGCGCAGAAGCAGGAACGCTACGCGGGCGACACCGCAGCGCGCGCCAAGGTCATGTCCGATAATGTCGAAGACAAGGCACGACGGCGCGGCGACGACATGGGGACTTCGGCGTCGTCGCTGCAGTCCGCCGATTCTTCGGCGATGTTCCAGGCGCAGATGGCGATGCGCGAAGGCGCGCAGCAACCGACGGCCGCGCAAGCGCCGCCGCCCGCGGCCAATCCGCAGGCGTTGGCCGAATTGATCGAACGCCATGTGCGCCAGCTCGCGGTGGGCGAGGCCGCAGGGCGCGACAGCGACGGCCAGGTATTCTTGCGCATGGCCGATGCCACGCTGCCGGGCACCGATCTCCTGCTCAGCCGCACCGCCGACGGCTGGACGCTGCGCGCAGACGTGCGCTCGCGCAGCAGCTTCGATGCGATCCGCGAAGCCGCGCCGGAACTGACGAAGCGTTTCGCCGAACGCAACCTCGGCATCTTGAGCATCGATCCGCATTTCCACGCCTGAGCGGTTTGCTGTTCTTCCCCCTTTGAAAAAGGGGGATCGAGGGGGATTTGCTTTTGATCTTCGATGGATACAACAAGATCAAGAGCAAATCCCCCATCGCCTTCGGCGATTCGCCCCCTTTTCCAAAGGGGACAACAGCAACGGCGGCGCACTAGGGTCATTCCTAGCTGTTATCGCGGCGGATTAGCGCTTGTAATCGACGGGTACGCGCCGCAGCGCGCGTTTCGGCCACATGGAGATAAGCCATGGTCCAGCCTGTCGGTTCCTCCGAAAATCGCCCCGGCGATCACCTCAGCCCCAGCGGATTCGACTACAACCGCATCGACGGCGTGCAGGGCAACCGCAACGTCACGTCCGAATTCATCACCGAAGTCGAAGCCATGGCGCAACGGCTCGGCACGCGGCCCGAATACATCCTGGCGGTGATGAGCTTCGAGACCGGCGGCAGTTTCAGTCCCGGCCAGCGCAACAACGCCGGCAGCGGCGCGACCGGACTGATCCAGTTCATGCCCAACACCGCGCGCGAATTGGGCACCAGCACCGACGCGTTGGCGCGGATGAGCGCGGTGGACCAGTTGCAGTACGTGGAGCGCTATTTCAACAACCGTTCCGACCCGGGCGAACTGAACACGCTGGAAGGCGTCTACACCGCGGTGCTGTACGGCAGCCCGCGGCCGGATCCGAATTCGACGTTGTTCAGCCAGGGCAGCGCCGCCTACCGCGCGAACGCGCCGCTGGACACCAATCGCGACGGCCGCATCACTGCGGGCGAAGCCACGTCTTTCGTACGCGGCCGCATCAACGGCGAGGCGCCGCCGCCGACCGATACGCCGCCGGGCAACGGCGACACGCCGCCGCAGCCCTCGCCGCGCACGGGCACCGTCACCGTGCATCGCGGAGAAACGCTGTCGGGCATCGCGCGCGAAAACGGCGTCTCGTTGCCGGCGCTGATCGCCGCCAATCCGCAGATCCGCAACCCCAACCTGATCTATCCCGGCCAGACCGTCCACCTTCCGGGCGGCGGCGACGGGAGCGTCCGCGTGCAGAGCGGCGACACGCTCACGGGCATCGCGCAGCGCAACGGCGTTTCGCTGTCGGCGCTGCTGCAGGCCAATCCGCAATACCGCAGTAATCCGGACCTGATCTATCCGAATCAGGTCGTGCGGATTCCTGGCGGCGGGTCTTCCACGCCGACCAACAACGGCGGCGGTACCGATCAGCCCGCGCCGCAGCCGCCCAGCGGCGACGTGCGCAGCTATTCGCCTTACACCGTCTACAGCACCGGCGAACGCGCGGCGTTCGCGGTGTCCGATCCCGACCAGCTGCAGCCGCACCACGACTACCAGACCCAGACCCGCGAAGGCCAGCGCCTGGAAGTGCGCGATGTGGTGCTGCACCACAACGGCCAATCGCAGACGCGGCAGGCGATCCCGTCGCCGATCGCCGGCACCGTGGTCAGCGCCGGGCCGATGGGCAACGCCGGCAATGCGGTGGTGCTGCGCGGCGAACAGGGCCAGCTGGTCTACATCTTCCATATGTCCAGCATCGACGTGCGCGCCGGCCAGCGCGTGACTTACGGACAGGATCTGGGCAACCAGGGCTCCACCGGCAATTCCACCGGTCCGCACGTGCATATCGAAGCGTCGCCGCAGGTGATCGACCGCTGGGTCAACGATCTGCTCGACGGGCGTTTCGACGGACGCCGCGGCTAAGCCTCGACATACCGTAGAGCCGAGCTTGCTCGACTGCTTTTTCCCCGCCGCGACGCCGGGACAAAGCCAGTCGAGCAAGCTCGGCTCTACGAAATCGCGCGCGCTGCGGCATCGCGTGAAGGCAGCCGATGCGCGGCCGGCGCTACACTGCGCCACATGATTCGTGCGTCCATTCCTGCTCGCTTCGGCGCAGGTCTCCTGGCAGCCTGCGTCGCCGCATCCTGCACGCAGGCGCCGGCGGGCGCCGCCGCGGCGGTATCGCCGGAGCGCACGGATCCGCCAGTATCGGCGTTGCCCGCATCGATCGTGCGCGCGCTAGGCACGGATGAACGCGTGCTCGACTGCGCGCAAGGCACGCGCAACGGCGTCAGCCAGTTCCAGTCCGATTGGGTCGAAACGCAGCGCGCAGATCTCAACGACGATGGCCGCGCCGACTGGATCGTCCACGGCCGCCACGATTGCCTCCGCGATGGCGACGACGCCTACTGGTGGGCCTATGCCGACGAGCCGGCCGGCCAGCGGCTGGTGCTGTCCGCGGTGGCCGCGCAAGATCTGAGCGTGGCCGATACGCGCACGAACGGCTTCCGCGATTTGCGCGCGAGGGATGGCGCCGGGGAAGAGGTCGTGCGTTACGACGGCAGCAAATATGCGCGGCCTGCGGACGAATTCGCATCGGCTTCGGCTACGCAAGTCGACACCGTCGCCGGGCGCCTGGAGATCGTCGAACTGCCGCGCGCGGACCACGGCCAGGAAGCGTTCCAGGTCACGCTCGCGGGCCGCGAGCTATTGCGTGCCGGCGGCGGCGGAAAGTTTCCCGATTACCCCGTGCCGCGGATCCTGCAGCGCTATCCGCAGGGCATCGCGCCGTTCGACGAAGTGATCGTGTTCCAACAGGACATGCGCGGCAACGCCTGCGCCGGCGGGCCGCTGTGGATCCTGGGCTTGCGACGCGACGGTACGCACGCGATCTCAAAACCGATCGATTTCTGCGGCGGCAAAGCGCCGCAATTGTCCGCCACGCGCGAACAGCTCACGATCGTTTTGCCCGGAGGTCCGTTGAACCGCGGCGAAGGCGAGGTGCCTGCCGAGACTTGGCGCTATCGCGGCGGCGAAGTGATGCGCATGCCTGCGCCGTAAGCCTTTGTGGGAGCGGCTTCAGCCGCGAGCTCTTCCTCTTGACTGTCATCCCGAGCGTAGCGAGGGATCTGCTGTCGAGTCGCTGTGTGCAAGCAGATCTCTCGCTACGCTCGGGATGACGGGCAAAAAAGCTCGCGGCTGAAGCCGCTCCCACAGAAGCCGCTCCTACGAAGAACTGGGCTTGTGCGGGCCGCGTACCCGATGCCGGATGCCACGCCAATCCTCACGCCGAAGCACGAAACGCAACGCGCGCCGCCCGAACTGCTCGGCCTCGCCATCGGCGGCGAAGCCCAGCCGCATCAACAGCGGCGGCACCGAGCGGTTGCGTGGATCGCACATCCCGATCAGCCGCGGCAATCGCAGTGTGGCGAACGCGTGTTCGCACAACGCAGCGCCCGCTTCGAGCGCATAACCGCGCCCCCAGGCGCCGGGCAGCAGGCGCGTGCCGATCTCGACCTCGTCCGGATCCAGCTCGGCCATCAGCGAGAAGAAACCGATGAACGCGCCGTGTTCGTCGTCGGCGCGCCATACGCCCAGGCCGGGACGTTCGCGATAGACGCGGTTGGCGTTGTCGATCAGTGCGCAGGCCGCTGCGACATTGTCGACGGGCGCGTCCAGCAGCGCCTGCGAGGCGCGCGGATCGCGTCCCAAACGCTGCAGCTCGAAGATGTCGGCATAGCGCAGGCCGCGCAGCCGCAGCCGTCGCGTGCGCAGCAGCTCGGCGCCCGGATAGTCCTGGGCGCGCGGCGAAGCGGGGGCCGGTTCCGTGCTCATGGCCGCAGTATCCCGCAGCGCCGCGGCAGGGGCATCCACGGCGGCCATAGGGCTGTCCCTAGGTCGGGTACGACCTAGCTTGGCGCCGCTGAACGGATGCGGAAACTAGGCATTGCGCTCGAAAGGTCCCCACTCTCGGGCCGACCAGACCTTCAAACATGAGGACATCCACATGGGCAGTCAGATTGGATCATTAGTCGGCCAAGTCGTCGGCTCATTCTTCGGCGGTCCCGCTGGCGCGGCGATCGGACAGCAGCTCGGTTCCTGGCTCGGCGGCATGATCGGCGGCGATTCCAGCGGCGGTGGCGGCAGCGGCGGCGGCTTCAACTTCGGCTCGCTGTTCAACCAGAACTATTCCGGCGGCTTCAACTTCGGCCTCGGCGCGAGCTGAGCCATGTTGGACACGTCCGCTCCGAAGACCCGCGAAGAGCTCGTCGACCGGCTCTCCGATCTGCGCGAGCAGGGCATCCTCGACATCGCAGAAGAATCGCGCCTGTTGCAGCACTACGACGAGATGTTGCGCGATGTCGAGGAGGAGAAGGCTCGCCTGGAGCCGGAGTACCTGCGCCGCCGCGACGAGGACGGCGAGGAGAAGGCGAACGAATGGCTGGCCGATGTGGCCCGCGAACTCGGCCGCAGGCATGGCGAGGCGACCCGTGCCATCACCGATCAGCTGCGGGTCGTCACAGGTTAGACAGCGCCTCCCCCAAGCAGGCCGCCGCAGGGCCGGTCCGCGCGAGCGGATCGGCCCATCGTTTTTTGCGCGGCACTCGAACTCACACGGCCTTAACGCGCGGAAATCCGGCTAGTGGCATCCGGTCACGCTTTGACATCGCCTAACACCCGTTCCGGCTAGGGTTGCCCCCAGCTTGTTGCTCCGAACCGGCTGCCTACACTGGCTCCATCGCCCGCGGAATCTTTCCCGGGCCAAGCGGAAGATACGCATGACCTTGCGTCGCCCACAACGCCCAGGCATCCGCCAGCCTTCGCTGCAGCAGCCGATCATGTTGGATCGCGGTGCCGCTGCGCCGCAGGCCAACGGCAATGGCGCGGGTGCGGCAGGCAACGCCGGCATGGACGAATTCCTGCGTCAGCTGGACGCGACGCTGCAGGAAGATCCCAGCCTCGACCGCGACGCGCGCGATGCGCTGATGCAGCAGTTCGAAGAGGCCATGGGTTCGAGCCATGGCGCCTCGGCCGCCGCCTTCGCCGACCGCGGCGTGTGGATGGAAGCGGTGCAGGCGCTGCAGTCCAGCGGCGCCATGGGCGAAAGCGAAGCCAACGACCTGATCCGCCAGATCAACCAGGCGCTGCAGCCGCTGCAGCGCCGCGAGTCGCAACTGGCGATCGAATTCAGCCGCCGCCTGCAGACCGAGGGCGAAGAGAAAGCCCTGGCCTGGTTCCGAAAGGAAGCGGCCGCATTGACCATTAACGCCACTGGCACCGAGCGCTCCGCGCCGCCGCCGGCCGACGTTTCCCCTATCCGCAGCGAAGTCGTGAATTCGCGCTCGCGGCGTTTGCGCGGCCCTCCGGGTAGCCGTTGATCCTTGCTTGACGCGCCGTACGGCGCATCCCCCGATACAGCAAACATTCAACACAAATTCCCTGGAGAAACTGCCATGTCTGACCTCTTCGTCGCTTCCTACGTCTCCGCCGCCGAAACCGAGCGCGCCGCCGAAGCCAAATCCAACCTCGGCAACGGCGGCGGCTGGCTGCGCGCCATCGCCCTGGCCCTGGGCAAGATCGCCGACGCGATGGGCGAGCGCATGCTCGACATGGCCCGCGACATCGACACGTTGCAGCGCAAGCAGAAGGACGACCCCAACGCCACGATCGACGGCAAGGGCCTGACCGAGCTGAACGCCGAACTGCAGGTGCTGGGTCAGCAGCTGGGCCAGATGCTGCAGATGCTGGCGACCATCGTGAAGACCATAGGTGAAGGCAACAAGGACATCTCGCGCAAGCAGTAACCGCTATCGCGAGCGAGAAAAGGGCGCCCCCGTCACGGGGGCGTTCCTTTTTGAGAGGTACGCTTATGAAACGGATGACCCGCACGATCGCGATCTTGGCCTTGGCGCTGCCGTTCCTGGCGTGCGCCGCCGAAACCGGCACGGCAGCCCGCTACGCCGGTGCGCCTTACACGGGCGATGTCGACGTGCGCGTGCGCACCCCCGACGGTGCCCTGAAGAGGACCGACGCCGGCACCGGCAGCGCGCATTTCAAGAGGCTGTCCAACGGCCGCATCCAGCTGGTGGTCGATGGGCTCATCAACAAGGAAACCGCCGGTTTCGTGCTCGAGGGCAACGACAGCCGCTCGGGTTGGCGCGCCGGCCACGACAACGTGGTGCTGGACATGTCGCCCGGCGGAGCGATCCGCGGCGGCGGCACCTCCACCAATCAACGCCTGCGCTTCGACGGCAACGTCACCGATGCGCATTTCGGCCTGGACGTGGAGTTGCAGGTGCTTACGTCCAAGCCGGGCGGCCCGCCTCCGGGCACGACCTATCTGTTCCATTACGACCTGGACCGCTCCGCGGCTAGCGACATCCGCACCGCGTCCGCGGGCATCGCGCCGTCCGGCAAACGCGTCACGTCCGGGAACAGCGCCAGCAGCAAGAGCAAAGGCAAATGCAAACGCACCGTCTGGCAGACGCGCAACGTCGCCAGCATGTCCGGCGCACCGATGATCATGACCCAGGTGCCGGTGTGCGTGGAGTGGTGAACCTCGCCGCGGGCCCGCGCCGATGCCGCGCATGGCTGGCGGCCCTCTTGTGCCTGCTGGCGCTGTCGGGGGCCGCCGCCGCGCAAGACCTCAAGTCGTCGTTGGATGCCGCGCTGTCCAAACCGGCGCCCGCGCAGGCGCCCGCCGATGCGGTGCGCAAGCTGGCGTTCTCGCGCGACGCGGCGGTGACCGCGCGCGAACGCGAAGCGATCATCGCCCACCTCGGGCAACAGCCGGGCGCGGCGGAAATGACGCCGGCGATCCGCTCCGGCAAGCTGATGCAATCCTTCGACCGCCTGCTGCAGCGCTACGGCTACTCGCCGCAGAATTTGGGCGACGTGCTGGCGGCGTACCTGGTGATCAGCTGGGAAATCGTCAACGGCGCCGATTCGAACGAACGACCCGCGGGCCAGCGCGCGGTGCGCCGGCAGCTGGCAGGCGCGCTGGCGTCGGTGCCGTCGATCGCGAAGATGAGCGACGCGCAGAAGCAATCGCAGGCCGAACGCACGGCTTATCTGACGATGATCGCCGGCTCCGCTTACCAGGCCTTGAAGAACGGCAGCAATCCGGCGCAGCTTGCGGACCTGCAGCGCAACGTCCGCAAGGATTTGCTGAAATCGGGCGTGGATCTCAAGCGACTGGAGCTGACCGACGGCGGCCTAGTCGAACGCTGAAGCGCATGCGCCCCGCTTCCGCCCTGTAGAGCGGAGCTTGCTCCGCTGCCTTGGCTTGGGGGTTATGGCGACCTGCTGGCCGTTCCGGCCGGGATTTCGTCCGCTAAAACCGCGGCCGAGTGACCCTTCGGCAAGCTCAGGGCATGCTTTCTTTTTGTGGGGCCCAAAAAGAACAGTAACCAAAGAAAAAGGGCCTTTGGAAGGGATCCCGGCGAGGGGCCACCCCATGTGCTTGGCCACCGCTCGCCGGCCCTCGGGATTCCTCCGTCGCTT
>NZ_JAMBEP010000007.1 GCF_023374055.1 Luteimonas galliterrae
GCGCGCCCGAACCCAACGCGATCGCGCCGATCTCGCCGTCGGCCACCGCCCCGTTGCCCAGCGCCACGTTGTCTTCGCCCGACGCGGTGCTGTTGCTGCCGCCGGCGAAACTGTTCAGGCCGCTGGCGGTGTTGCCGTTGCCCACGGCGGTGGCGTTCTCGCCGTCGACGACGTTCTCGCCGCCGAACGCGTTGCCGTTCGTCGAGGCGACCACGTTGCTGCGGCCGAACGCATTGCTGCCGTCGCCGCTGGCGTCGTTGAAATTGCCCACTGCGCTGCTGTCCGCGCCGCTGGCGGTGTTGACGAAGCCCAGCGCGCTGGCGCCATCGCCGCTGGCGACGCTTTGCGCGCCGACCGCGGTGCTGCCTTCGCCGCTGGCGACCGCGCCGGCGCCGGCGGCGGTGCTGTCCGCGCCGGAAGCCACGGCGTCGTCGCTGCCGTCGTTGGCGCCGTTGGCCTGGAAGTAGCGCGTGGCGTCGACGAACTGCGCGGCGAGCGCATCGAGCTGCGATTTGTTCACCGCATCGTTGGCGTCGATGCCAGCGCCTACGTTGACGATGCGGCGCGTCGCTGGACCGCTGCTGCCGTCGCCGCTGCCGACCGAAATGGTGTCGGCCTGCGTCGCGCGCGAGCCGGCGCCGAGCGCCACGCTGTTGGCGGCGCCCGAGCGCGCGCCGGCACCGAGCGCTACACCGTTAGTGGCGCTTGCCGAAGCCGAAGATCCGTAGCCGATCGCGACGCTGCTCGCACCCGCTGCAGCGGCGTCGCGGCCGAGTGCGGTGGTGTTGGTGCCGATGGCGCGCGTGCCGGAACCGTAAGCCGTGGCGCCCGTGGCGGTCGCCTGGCTCTGGTTGCCGATCGCGGTAGCGAGTTGTCCCGAAGCGACCGCGCCGCGGCCGCACGCATACGAGTTGTTGCCCGAAGCCGTGGGCCAGGTGCCGCCGTCCAGTTGCAGGCAGATGTTGCCTGCGCTTGCGGGCAGCGCCCATAGCGCTGCGCCGACCGACAAGGCGAGGAAGGAGGCTGCGAAGCCCGAGGACGATACGCGCGAAACGCCGACGGTGCCGTGCGACTGCTTGGCGAATTCGGATGCGACCACCAGCATGCCGAGCGACTTGTTCCAAACCTTGCTGTAAATCCTGTTCATGGGGGAGTCCTTGTTGAAACGCTAAGGGAAAGTGGCAACCCGGCGCCGCGGGGACAGGCCGGGAGGCTTTCGTTGAACGAGCAGACTACGAGGTGGTGCAGAGGGCGAAACTGACAGGCGCGAACAGAAAAGCGAAAACGCATCGCAAGCCTTGCGACTTGCGAAGACGGACGGTGACGCGAGAAGAGTGCCGATCGGGAATGCTGGCAGCATGCGGCTGCGCGAAAGTGACAAGCGCGGGACGGGAAGCGCGAAGCGCATGCAGCGAGCGACGCACGCGGACGTCGTCAACGGCGTAGGCGCGAACGCGGTTGCCCTGCATCCCCTTCCCCCGAAGCATATGCTGACCGAAACATACCTGCGAATTCAGCGCTTGGCTACGCCTTTGTCATGCGATACCTGAGCGTATGCGGGACGGGTTCGCGATTGTTGCGTTGCGGGAATATCGCCGTTCCGATCTTGGCGTGGGCCATGCGCGACGACGCTGCGCGTGAAGGATGATTCGGCCGGTTCGAACTGCGCACGCAAAGTGCCTGATGTAACTGGCATTGCTTTGTTTCATGCCGCATGCCTCGCGCGAGCGGTTGCACGCGCGTGACGTGAAGATGTCGTTAATCGAAACGAGCGTGTTCGACGCCAATAGTTTGGAACTATCGCGATGCGAGTTCCGCTCCTGCGCCGTTCGTCGCGATGGCGCAGGACATCGGCGGCGACAGCGGCGGCTGCGGGTCCGATCGCGCGGTGTCGGCCGTCACGGCGCTGACAGGCAACCCGTCCCGTATCGGCTGGATTTGTCCGACCTGTCTGTCGTCAGTCTGACCGGCCCGTCTGCGGGCTTGGCCCCGCCATGCGCGGCTCGCGGTATCCTGCGATGCGCTCCGCCCGACGCGACCCCGCCCCAGAACGATGCCGCTGTACCGCTATAAAGCCCTCAACGCCCGTGGCGAGATGCTCGACGGCCAAATGGAAGCCGCCAGCGACGCCGAGGTGGTGCTGCGCCTCCAGGAACAGGGCCACTTGCCAGTGGAAGCCAAGCCGGCCTCGGCCGGCGGCGGGGAATCGGCCTGGCGGACCCTGTTCAAACCCAAGCCGTTCGCCGGCGAGCGGCTGGTCCAGTTCACCCAACAGCTGGCGACTTTGTTGGGCGCCGGCCAGCCGCTGGACCGCTCGCTGACGATCCTGCTGGAGCTGCCGGAGGACGAGGCCGCCAAGCGCACCATCACCGATATCCGCGACGCCGTGCGCGGAGGCGCCTCGTTGTCGACGGCGCTGGAACGCCAGCACGGCACTTTCGGCAAGCTGTACATCAATATGGTGCGCGCCGGCGAGGCCGGCGGCAGTCTGCACGAGACCCTGCAGCGCCTGGCCGACTACCTGGAGCGCAGCCGCGCCCTGCGCGGCCGGGTGATCAATGCGCTGATCTATCCGGTCATCCTGCTGGTCATGGTCGGACTGAGCCTGCTGTTCCTGCTCGGCTATGTGGTGCCGCAGTTCGCGGCCATGTACGAAAGCCTGGACGCGCAGCTGCCGTGGTTCTCGAGCGTGGTGCTGGGGGTCGGCCTGTTCGTCCGCGACTGGTGGATCGTGCTGGTCGCGATACCGGCCCTGGCCGGCTGGTGGTTCGACCGCAAGCGCCGCGACCCGGCGTTCCGCGCGCGCTTCGACGAATGGCTGTTACGCCAGAAATTCGTCGGCCCGCTGATCGCGCGGCTCGAGACCGCACGCCTGGCGCGCACCCTGGGTACCCTGCTGAAGAACGGGGTGCCGCTGATGACCGCGCTGGGCATCGGCCGCAACGTACTGGGGAACCGCCTGCTCGCTGACGATGTCGAAGCTGCGGGCGACGACGTGAAGAACGGCGTCGGCCTGTCGACGGCGCTGGCCAAGGGCAAGCGTTTTCCACGTCTTGCGCTGCAGATGATCCAGGTCGGCGAGGAATCCGGCGCCCTGGACACGATGCTGCTGAAGACCGCCGACACGTTCGAGCTGGAAACCGGGCAGGCGCTGGACCGCATGCTGGCCGCGCTGGTGCCGGTGATCACGCTGTTGCTGGCCGGCGTGGTCGGCATCGTGATCATGGCGGTGCTGATGCCGCTTTACGATCTGACCAATGCCATCGGATAACGCGGTTGCGCCGGACGGAATCGCACGACACACACACTGACTACGGATGACCGCAATGCAAAATCGCCGCTCGCTGACCCGTTCCCCTTCCGCCCGTGCCCAGCGCGGCATGAGCCTGCTGGAGATCATCATCGTGATCGTGCTGATCGGCACGGTGCTGACCTTCGTCGGCTCGCGCGTGCTCGGCGGCGCGGACCGCGCCAAGGCCAATCTGGCCAAGTCGCAGGTCAGCACGTTGGCCGGCAAGATCGACCAGTACCAGATGGACACCGGTTCGCTGCCGGGCAAGCTCGACGACCTGGTCACGCAGCCCGGCAACGCCAGCGGCTGGCTTGGCCCGTACGCGAAGGCCAACGAATTGAAAGATCCCTGGGGCCACGCCATCGAGTACCGCGTGCCGGGCGAAGCCGGCGCTTTCGACCTGGTGATCCTGGGTAAGGACGGGCAGGTCGGCGGCACCAGCTACAACGCCGACATCAAGTACGAATAAGCGAACGGACAACCGTATCGGACTCGTCGTCATGCGCGCGCAGCACGTTTCCCCCGTTCGACGGCGCGCGCGCGATCGGCTGCGTGCGCCGCGGCGCGCGGCGCGCGGCGTTTCGCTGCTGGAAATGCTGCTGGTGGTGTCGATCATCGCCGCGGCCGGCCTGCTCGCCACGGCCGTGCTCACTGGCGGCTTCGCGGGGATGCAGCTGCGTTCCAACGCCAAGGAAATCGCCGCGCAACTGCGCTACACGCGTGCGCAGGCGCTGAACACCGGGCAGCCGCAGAAATTCGTGATCGATCCGGTTGCGCATACCTGGCGCACAGTCAACGACCGTCGCGGCGAGATCCCGCGCAAGCTCGGCATCGTCTTCACCGGCACGCGCGGGCTGCAGGCGCGCGCGGGCGAGGGCGCGATCCTGTTCTTTCCCGACGGCGCCTCCACCGGAGGACGCGTGCAGCTGCACGCCGGAAAAGCAGCGTGGAATGTCGATGTCGCCTGGCTCACGGGCGAGGTGACGATCAAGCGCGGCGAGGCCATGCCATGAACCCATTGGCAGAGTCGCGCTTGCTCGACTGCTCTTCGTCACGCAACGACACTCCGCGAATCACGCGTTTCGCGGTTGGCGACGTCGGCAGAAACAAAGGCAGTCGAGCAAGCTCGACTCTACAGGGCAAAGTTTCGGCAGGTTCGCGCCAGCGCGGCTACACGCTGATCGAAGTGATCGTGGCGTTCGCGGTATTGGCGTTGGCGTTGACCTTGTTGCTGGGCACGCTCAGCGGCGCGGCGCGGCAGGTGCGGCAGTCGGCGGATGCCGGGCGCGCGGCGCTGCATGCGCAATCGCTGCTCGACCAGACCGGCATCGGCGAATACCTGCAACCCGGCAGCAGCAACGGCGTGTTCGAAGGCGGACGTTACCGCTGGACGTTGCAGATCGCGCCTTACGACGATCCCACGCGCCCTGACCAGGGCCTGCAAGCGGCGTCGACGTTCGAGCCCGGCACCGCGCGCCTGCTGCGGCTGGCGCTGTCGGTGGAATGGGGCGGCGGCGGCCCGCGCCAGCGGCTGCAATTGCAGTCGCTGCGGTTGAGCATGCCCGATCCTTCGCAATCGGCGCCGCCATGAAGCGGCGCGCGCACGGCTTTACGTTGATCGAAGTCCTGCTGGCCACGGTACTGCTGGCGGCCGGGCTCGCGCTGGCCTTCGCCACGCTGCGCGCCGCCACCGCCACCGCGCAACGCGGCGAGACGCTGGCGCAACGCAGCGAACGCATGCGCGCTGTCGAAGGCTTCCTGCGCCGTCGGCTGGCCTCGGCGCTGCCGATGGCCTATGCGGTGGATCCGTCCAGCGGGGTTGCGCAACGTTTCGTGGGCGAGCGGCAACGCATGCGCTTCGTCGCCGACGTGCCGGACTATCTCGGCCGCGGCGGACCGTATCTGCACGATTTGGCGGCGAGCGATGAGAAAGGGCTGACGATCGGCTTCGCCATGATCCAGGCCGGCAAAATCGTCGAAGAACGCGCCACGCGCGCGCCGGAAACGCTGGTGCCCGATCTGCAATCGCTGCGGCTGCGCTACCGCGGCCTGAAGGACGATGGTTCGCTCGGCGACTGGCAGGACGATTGGCAGGCGGCCGACCGTCTGCCGCTGCAGATATCGGTCGAGATCCGCAGCGCTTCGATCGGCGCCTGGCCGCCGCTGGTGGTGGCCTTGCCGCAAGCGGGCAGGGAAGCTTCCAGCCAGGCGACCGAGGTGTTCCAGTGAAGCGCGTCCGGGGCGCAGCCTTGTTGCTGGTGCTGTGGCTGATCGTGCTGCTGACGGCGCTGATCGGCGCGTTCGCGCTGACCGCGCGGGTCGAAAGCCTGCAGGGGCGCGTGCTGAGCCAGGGTGTGGTCGCCGACGAGGCTGCACGCGCCGGGCTCGAATACGCGCTGGTCCGCATCAACGACGACGACCCGCGGCGCCAATGGCAACCGGACGGGCGCGACTACGCCTGGCGCTTCGGCGCTGCGCAATTGCAGCTGAAGATCGTCGACGAGTCCGGCAAGATCGACCTGAACACGGCCGATGCGACGCTGCTGACCGGTTTGTGGCTGACGCAGGGCGTGGATCGCGATCAGGCGGCGCGGCTGGCTTCGGCGATCATCGACTGGCGCGACCGCGACGCGTTCAGCCAGGCGCAGGGCGGCGCGGAGGATCCGCAATACGCCGAAGCCGAGTTGCCTTACGGCGCCAAGGATGCGCCTTTCGAGAGCGTGGCCGAACTGCAGCAGGTGCTGGGCATGACGCCTGCGCTGTATACGATGGCCGAACCTCATCTGACGGTGTTCGGCGGCATCGAGCGTCCCGACCCGCGTTTTGCCGACGGTGTCGTGCTGCAGGCCCTGGGCCTGGATGCCGATGCGCTGCTCGAGCAACGCAACGCGCCCGTCGATCCCGCCTCGCCGCAGGCGTTCCTGGGTTTCGGCAGCGGCACGTATAGTATTGACAGCCGCGCGCGGCTGCCCGACGGTCGCGAGACGGTGCTGCGGGCGGTCGTGCGCACCGGCGCGAACCGGATACCGGGATCGGCCTACACGACACTGCGATGGGAGGAAGGCGCCAGCCCGCAATGAGCGCGTTACGCGACAGCTTCGGACGCTTCGGCGCACGGCTAGCCCCGGGCGCGGGCGGCTTTTTCGCCTGGTGGGGCGCGGCGCTGGCGTCGTGGCTTCCGGCGTCCTGGCGTGCGGTTTTCGGATTGGCGCGCGACCGCCTGCTGCTGGCGCGCGACGGCGAGCAATTGATGCTGCGCGTGCAAACCCTGGATGGCCTGCGCGAACTCGGCCGCGTGCCATGGCCGCCGGATGCGGACGACGACGCCTTGTCGCGCCTGCTGGCGCCGAGCGTGGCCGAACTGCCGCGCTGGGGCCTGCTGCCGGCCTCGGTCGGCCTGCGTCGCCGGGTGCTGCTGCCGGCCGCCGCCGCGGAGCGCCTGCACGACGTACTGGCGTTCGAGATCGACCGGCAAACGCCATTCCCTGCCGATGCGGTGTATTTCGATGCGCGCGTGGTCGAGCGTCGTGGCGACGGCCAGATTCAGGCCGAACTGGTCGCGGTGCCCAAGGTTGCGCTCGACGACGCGCTCGCCGCGCTGGGCCCGGCGGCCTCGACGCTGGCCGGCGTCGACATCGCCGACGAAGCCGGCCGGCCGCTGCAGCTGAACCTGTTGCCCGCGGGACGCCGCCAACGCGCTGCCGACCCTTCTCGTCGCTGGAACTGGATGCTTGCGGTCGTCGCCGTGCTGGCGCTGGCAGTGGGCTTGTGGCAGATCCTCGAAAACCGCAACGCGGCCGCAGATGCGTTCGAAGCCCAAGTGTCGGGGCATGCAGGCGATGCCCGGCGCGTGGCGCAGCAACGCCAGCAACTGCTCGACCTGGTCGAAGGCGCGGCCTTCCTCGAACGCACGCGCGTCGGTCGGCCCACCGCGATCGCGGTCGTCGACGAACTCAGCCGCAGGCTGCCCGACGGCACTTACCTGGAAAAACTGTCGTTGGAAGGCGGCCAGATGCAGTTGATCGGGTTCAGTTCCGAAGTCGGCGAACTGGTGCGGCAGCTGGAAGGCTCCAAATTGTGGCGTTCGCCCGCTTTGAGCGGCGCCGTGCAGCCGGATCCGCGCACCGGCCGCGACCGTTTCACGATGACCGCCGAACTGGCCATCGCGCCGGAGCCGGGCAAGCCCGCGAATGCGCGGAACGACGACGCCAGCGGAGACGCCGATGCGCAACGAACGCGCTGACCGCGACCGTTGGCTGGCGCTGGGCCTGTTGCTGGCCGCGCTGGCGCTGGCCTATCTGGTGCTGGTGCATCCGTGGTGGACGGTACCGATGCTGGCTGCGCAGGACCGCATCGAAGCCCTGCAGGAACGCGAGCTGCGCGTGCGCATGCAGTTGCAGCAGCAGCCGCAGATCCAGCGCCGCCTGGCGCAGGTCCAGGCGCAGGGCGCGCAGAAGCCGGGTTTTCTGCCCGAAGGCAGCGCCGAACTGGCCACCGCAGGCCTGGCGCAACAGCTCGAGCGCGTGGTGCTGGAGGCCAGCCCGGGCAACCGCAGTTGCCAGATCAGCAACCGTTCGCCGCTGACCGCGGCCAGCCAGGAACGTTTCCGCAAAATCGTGGTGCAAGTCCGCCTGCGCTGCGGCATGCCGGAGTTGGCGACCGTGCTGTACCGGTTGGAGAACGGCGACCCGCGCATGTTCGTCGACAATCTCAACATCCTGGCGCAGTCGAATTATTTCGTGGCCGACGCCGGCCGCGCGCAGCAGGGCGGGTTGGACGTCAGCTTCGACCTGTACGGCTATCTGCGGCCTTCCGCCGCTGGCGGGGTGCCGCGTGCGCGCTGACGGCATCGGCGTGCGCACCTGGTTGCTGGCGGCGATCGCCGGCTGGGCGCTTTTGGTCTGGATCCTCGCGATAGCCGGTATGGGCGGCGGCATTAGCCCCTTGCCCGCCGACGCTGCTCTGGCGCCGCAACTGCCGCCCGCGCCTTCGGCATCTCGCCTGGTTTCCCACAACATGAACGAATACGGCGAAGCGACCACCCGGCCGCTGTTTTTCAGCGATCGCCGGCCCAAGCCGTTCTCGCTGCAGCCTGGCGGCGATGTCGCGACGCAAGAGACCTTCGATTACGTGCTCAGCAGCGTGCTGATCGCCCCCGGCCTGCGCATGGCCATCCTGCAGTCGCCCGATGGCGCCAATTCGATCCGGCTCAAGCTGGGCGAAGCTTCCGAGAAGCTGCCCGGCTGGCGCCTGACCGAACTCACCCCGCGCAGCGCCACGATCGCTTCGGCCACCGAAACCCGGTCGCTGGAACTGCGCGTTTTCGACGGACGCAACGGCCAGCCGCCCACGGCGCAACCGAGCGTGCAGTCCGCAGCCGGCGCCGCACAGGCTACGATGCCGGTCCCCCCGCCGCCTAACCCGGTACCGAGCCCGCCGATGACGCCGACGCCGCAGCCCGCCCGTACCGCCGCAGGCGAACCGGCGGTGCCGCCGGAAAAGGCGCAAAGCGCAGCGCCGCCGTCCAGCAACGAAGCGCAGCTGCAGGCGATCAGGCAACGCATCGAAGCCCGGCGCGCGAAATTGCGGCAAGAAGCGCAAGAAGCCGCCAAGCCCAAGAACTGACAGGAACGACATGATCGGTCTCATCCGCCCCCAGCCGAAGATTTTCCTGTCCGCCCTGTTGTGCGGGGTGCTGGCGGCGTGCGCCACCGTGCCGCGGCCGGACGTACGGCGCGAAGGCGTCATGCCGACCGAGACGGCAGCGGCTACCGCCGCGGCCGACGGTACGGCGGTGCGGACCGAGTCCATCGAAGCGGCGGACAGTGCCGGCGACGCCGGCCCG
Organism: Luteimonas galliterrae; assembly: GCF_023374055.1. Lineage (NCBI taxonomy): Bacteria > Pseudomonadati > Pseudomonadota > Gammaproteobacteria > Lysobacterales > Lysobacteraceae > Luteimonas > Luteimonas galliterrae. The sequence continues at coordinate 9,138 of NZ_JAMBEP010000007.1, forward strand.
CGCCCGGTCGTGCGCCGCGGCAGCGGACAGATGATCAACCGCGGCGCGGCCACGGCGGGCCCCGTGTCCGCGGGCGGGGCGTCCGCGCGCGGCGGCAATACCACCTTCAATTTCGAAGGCGAATCGCTCAATGCGGTGATCAAGGCGATCCTGGGCGACATGCTCGGGCAGAACTACGTGATCGCGCCGGGCGTACAGGGCACCGTCACGTTCGCCACGCCCAAGCCGATCGACTCCGCGCAGGCGCTGTCGCTGTTGGAGATGGTGCTGGGCTGGAACAACGCGCGGATGATCTACAGCGACGGCCGCTACACCATCCTGCCCGCCGACCAGGCGCTGGCCGGCACGGTGGCGCCGCGCGCCGGTGCGCCCGGCATGGCGCGCGGCGGCTACCAAGTGCAGGTGGTGCCGCTGCGCTACATCTCGGCCACGGAGATGGAGAAGCTGCTCAAGCCTTACGCGCGCCCGAACTCGATCATCAACGTCGAGCCCTCGCGCAACCTCATCACTCTGGCCGGCACCCAGACGGAACTGGCCAACTATCTGCGCACGATCGAAATTTTCGACGTGGACTGGCTGGCCGGCATGTCGGTGGGCGTATTCCCCCTGCAGTCCGGCAACGCCATGAAAGTGGTGGCCGATCTCGAGAAAGTGTTCGGCGAGCAGAGCAAATCGCCGGTCGCGGGCATGTTCCGCTTCATGCCGCTGGAAGGCTCCAACGCGGTGCTGGCGATCACTTCGCAGCCCGAATATCTAGACGACATCCAGTCCTGGATCGACCGCATCGACGGCGTCGGCGACGCGCCGCGCCTGTTCACCCACGAGTTGAAGTACATCAAGGCCGACGAACTGGCCACGCGCCTGGCCGAAGTGTTCGGCAGCGGCCGCGGCGGCAACGGCAGCGGCAGCGGCGGGCCGTCGTTGATGTATCCGCCTGATGCCGAAACCATCCGCGGTTTGGGCGACAACATGAGCCCCACCAGCGGCGTGGACGGCAGCAGCAGGGACAGCTTCAGCAGCGCCGGCGGAACGGGCGGCGGCGACATCGGCAATCTCAGCCTAGATCCGGAGCAGACCACCCGCAATACGACCGTCACGCTCGAAGTCAACGGCGATAAGGTCGGCGTATCGGCGGTGCCGGAAACCAATTCGCTGTTGGTGCGCGCCACGCCCGCGGCCTGGAGATCGATCCGCGAAGTGGTGGAGAAGCTCGATGTGATGCCGATGCAGGTGCATATCGAGGCGCAGGTGGTGCAGGTGCAACTGGGCGGCGAGTTGTCGTATGGCGTCAGCTGGTTCTTCGAGCGCGCGGTCACCGACAACGGCCTGCCCAGCGCGGTGGGGCGCGATACCTGGAGCCAGCTCGCCGGCAGCATCAAGCCCACCGGCGCGAACTGGATCTTCCTGGGCACCAACGCCGCGGCGGTGATCGACGCCCTGGACAAGGTCACCGACGTGCGCATGCTGCAGACGCCATCGGTCTTCGTCCGCAACAACTACGAAGCCACGTTCAACGTCGGCAGCCGCATTCCGATCAACTCGGTTTCGGTGAACCCCAACACCGGCAGCGAGAGCACCATCAGCCAGGTGCAGTACATCGACACGGGCACCATCCTCAAAGTGCGTCCGCGCGCCACCAAGGACGGCACGATCTTCATGGACGTGGTGCAGGAAATCAGCGCGCCGTCGGGTACGCCGGACGTCAACGGCAACGTGCGGATCGACACGCGCCGCCTGAAGACCAATGCGATGGTGCAGAGCGGCGAGACCGTGATCATGGCGGGCCTGATCCAGGACGAACGCAGCCGCGGCTCTTCCGGCTTCCCCGGCCTGAGCCGCATTCCGGTGATCGGCGGCTTGTTCGGCAAGCAGACCACGTCGGACTCGCGCAACGAGACCATCATCCTGCTGACGCCGACCCTGGTGCGCAATCCGCAGGAAGCGCGCGACCTCACTGACGAATACGGACGTCGCTTCCGCGCGATGGAGCCGATCAAGCCGCCGCGTAAGAAGTAAACAGCCCGGCGCCATTGCCCGGAGGGGCGAGTCGCGCTGCGCCGGTGCTGACGAATCCGCATCGTTGGCGGCTCTCTGTAAAGCCGATGTGTTTGTGTCGACCCGGATAGCTTCCAGGTTGAATGGCGGCACGATCTGCAGCCATGGCCATTCCAGTTGCGTTCTTCCGTCTTGCGGAAGTCTCCAACAGCAACTGGCCTATGAAAAGCAAAATCGTTTGTGCGCCCTCCCGTTTGAGAACGGCGGCTGCAGGCTTGCCGGATCAATGGAGAAGAATGATCGCGCCGCTCGTAGGCGCCTGGCGCAGCAAGGACGGTTTGCGCATCGGACGTTACCGGATCGGAACCAGTCTCGGATTCGGCGTATTGGCCGTATTAGGCGTGGCCGCAGGCATGTTGGCGGCATGGGCGGACGGGCCGGCGCAAGGGACGCCGCCGGCAGGCGAGATGCTGGAGGTCAAGGGCACCGAGGTGATCGGCACGCTGAAGGGTGCGGTGTCGGTGGGCGCCGCCGGCGACGCACACTGGAGCACGAGCTTGAAAGTGGTGCCGGGTGTGGGCGGCATGGAGCCGTCGCTTAGCATCGAATACGGCGGTGGCGGATACGGCGGCTTGGGCGTGGGGTTTTCGCTTAGCGCTGGCGGCGAGATCAGCCGCTGCCGGCAGACGTTAGGCCAAGACGGCCGACATGCGCCGGTGAGTTGGACGCAGGCCGACCCGTTGTGCTTGAACGGGGCGA
>NZ_JAMBEP010000008.1 GCF_023374055.1 Luteimonas galliterrae
GCGCGCCCGAACCCAACGCGATCGCGCCGATCTCGCCGTCGGCCACCGCCCCGTTGCCCAGCGCCACGTTGTCTTCGCCCGACGCGGTGCTGTTGCTGCCGCCGGCGAAACTGTTCAGGCCGCTGGCCGTGTTGCCGTTGCCGACCGCGGTGGCGAGTTCTCCGGTCGCATTGTTGCCGGTGCCGAACGCATTGCTGGAGAAGGCGCTGGCCGTATTGCCTTGGCCGACCGCGTTGCTGAAATCGCCGGATGCGATGTTCGATGCACCGATCGCGCTCGCGCTCGCACCGCTGGCATCGTTGAGGCTGCCGATAGCGTTGGCATCGTCGCCGTCGGCGATGTTGTCGCTGCCGAGCGCATTCGCATTCGCGCCGGCGGCGACGTTGTTGCCGCCGATGGCATTGCTGCCTTCGCCGCTGGCGTCGTTGAAATAACCGACCGCGGTGCTGTTGGTGCCGCTGGCGGTACTGACGTTGCCCACCGCGGTGGAACCGTCGGCGCTGGCGACGCTATAGGCGCCGATCGCGGTAGCGCCCGTGCCGGTGGCTTGCGCACCGGGGCCTGCGGCGACGCTGTCCTCGCCCGTAGCGACCGCATCGTCGCTGCCGTCGTTGGCGCCGTTGGCGGCGAAGTAGTGGTTGGCGTCTTCGACGCTGTCGGCCACTTCGTTCAACTGGTCGAGATTGACCGCATCGGTGCCTTCGGTGCCCGCGGCGACGTTGGTGATCTGGCGCTCGTTGCCTTCCGCGCCCACCGATACCGTGTTGTCGCGGTCGGCGATGGAGCCGGAGCCCAATGCCACCGACTGCGCGCCGCTGACGTCGGTGCCTGCGCCGATCGCGACGCCGGCTTCGCCGGAAACGTACGAGTTGGTGCCGGCGGCGATCGCGTGGATGTTGTCCGCCAATGCCTGGTAGCCGAGCGCGATGGTGTAGTCCGAATAACCGAACGCACCGCGGCCCACGGCGACCGAGCTTGCGCCCGGCGCCCAACTGTTCAGGCCGATCGAAGTCGCGCCGCTGCCGCTGGCCCAGGCCGCGGGACCGACGGCGGTGGTGTTCGCACCGGTCGCCCACGCGCTGACGCCGACTGCGGTCGCGCCGGATTGCGATGCCCACGAACCTGCGCCGACGGCGGTGCTTTCATCCGCCTGAGCCCAGCTGCTGTCGCCGATGGCGATGCTGTAGACGCCTTCCGCGCGCGAACCGTTGCCGACCGCGAACGAACGATCGCCCGAGGCGGACGCATCGCGGCCCAGCGCCGTGCTGTCCATGCCGCTCGCGCTGGCGCCGGCGCCCAGTGCGCTGGCGCCATCGCCATTGGCGGACGCACCCGCGCCGACCGCAGTGCTTTCCGCACCGTTGGCTTCGGTGGACGCGTACATCGGGTTGCCGTCTTCGTCGAGGATCGGATTGCCGTCATCGTCGACGAGTGCGCGTTGACCGCCGATGGCGGTGCTGGAGCTGCCGGTGGCGCTGGCGCCGCTGCCGTTGGCGGTCGCGTTGTCGGCGACTGCGGAGGCTTGGTTGCCGGTGGCCGTAGCGCCGTTGCCGATGGCGGAAGATCCGCCGCCGTAAGCGGAAGCCGTATCGCCTTCAGCGTAAGCATTCGCGCCGGAAGCGATCGCCGTCGCGCCGACCGCTTCAGCATCGTCGCTGCCGTCGTTGGCGCCATTGGCCTTGAAGTAGCGCATCGCATCGGACAGTTGGCCGACATTCGCTGCATCGGTGTCTTCGGTACCGGCCGCGACATTGGTGATCTGCCGCTCGCTGCCCGCATCGCCCACCGAGACGGTGTTCTCGCGGTCGGTGAACGAACCGGCGCCCAGCGCGACGCTGTTGGCCGCATTGGCGTAGCTGTTCACGCCGATGGCCACGGTGTCGTCCTGCGCGGCCCAGCTGTTGTGGCCGATCGAGGTGGAGTACTCGCCGGTGGCCCAAGCGCCGTTGCCGAACGCCGAACCGCCGGTGCCGCTGGCGCGGGTGTTGATCAGGCCGAAGAACGTCGTGCCGCCCACCGCGGTGCTCTCCGCGCCGCTGGCCGCAGCGGCGAAGCCGACCGCGGTGGCGTTGTCGCTGGTGGCTTCCGAGCCGTAGCCCAGGGCCGAGGCGCCGAACGCGGTGGCGACCGTGTAACCACCGATGGCCGACGAGCCATCACCCGACGCATTGCTGCGGAAGCCGGCCGCGGTGGACTGCAGGCCCGAGGCCGAGGCTTCGGTGCCCAGCGCGTTGGCGTAGGAGTTGCTGGCGCTAGCGCCAGCACCCACCGCCGTCGCCCCGAACTCGCCGGTGGCCGACGCACCGGCACCGACCGCGGTGGCGTCCACGCCACTGGCTTCGGTGCTGGCGTACATCGGGTTGCCGTCTTCGTCCAGGATCGGGTTGCCTTCGTCGTCGACCAAGGCGCGCTGGCCGCCGATGGCGGTCGCCCCGGTGTTCGACGCATTGGCACCGTTGCCGTTGGCGGTGGCGTTGTCGGCCGTGGCGGCCGACTGGTTGCCGGTCGCGGTCGCGCCGTTGCCGATCGCCGCTGAACCTGCGCCGTAAGCGGAGGCGGTATCGCCTTCGGCATACGCGTTGGCACCGGAAGCGATGGCGAACTCGCCGACCGCTTCGGCGTCATCGGTACCGTCGTTGGCCCCGTTGGCTTGGAAGTAACGCGTAGCCGCGGCCGTGCTTTCGTTCAACTGCGCGACGTTGACCGCATCGGTGTCTTCGGTACCGGCCGCGACGTTGGTGATCTGCCGCTCGCTGCCCGCATCGCCCACCGAGACCGTGTTCTCGCGGTCGGTGAACGAACCGGCGCCGAGCGCGACGCTGTTGGCCGCATTGGCGTAGCTGTTCACGCCGATGGCCACGGTATCGTCCTGCGCGGCCCAGCTGTTGTGGCCGATCGAGGTGGAGTACTCGCCGGTGGCCCAAGCGCCGTTGCCGAACGCCGAACCGCCGGTGCCGCTGGCGCGGGTGTTGATCAGGCCGAAGAACGTCGTGCCGCCCACCGCGGTGCTCTCCGCGCCGCTGGCCGCAGCGGCGAAGCCGACCGCGGTGGCGTTGTCGCTGGTGGCTTCCGAGCCGTAGCCCAGGGCCGAGGCGCCGAATGCGGTGGCGACGGTATAACCGCCAATCGCACTGGAACCGTCACCCGACGCATTGCTGCGGAAGCCGGCCGCGGTGGATTGCAAACCGGACGCCGAGGCTTCGGTGCCCAGCGCGTTGGCGTAGGAGTTGCTGGCGCTAGCGCCAGCACCCACCGCCGTCGCCCCGAACTCGCCGGTGGCCGACGCACCGGCACCGACCGCGGTGGCGTCCACGCCACTGGCTTCGGTGCTGGCGTACATCGGGTTGCCGTCTTCGTCCAGGATCGGGTTGCCTTCGTCGTCGACCAAGGCGCGCTGGCCGCCGATGGCGGTCGCCCCGGTGTTCGACGCATTGGCACCGTTGCCGTTGGCGGTGGCGTTGTCGGCCGTGGCGGCCGACTGATTACCCGTCGCGGTGGCACCGTTGCCGATCGCCGCTGAACCTGCGCCGTAAGCGGAGGCGGTATCGCCTTCGGCATAGGCATTGGCGCCCGACGCGATGGCGAACTCGCCGACCGCTTCGGCGTCATCGGTACCGTCGTTGGCCCCGTTGGCCTGGAAGTAGCGCGTGGCGTCGGTCAGCTGACCGAAGTTCACCGCATCGGTGGTCTCGGTACCTGCCGCAACATTGGTGATCTGGCGCTCGTTGCCGGCACGACCCACCGACACGCTGTCCTCGCGGTCGGCCACCGAGTCGCCGCCGATGGCCACGCTGTTGTCGGCCGTGGCCGACGCCAGGTTGCCCAGCGCCACCGAGTTGAAGCCCGGCGACCAGGCACCGCCGCCCACCGCGACCGAGAAGTCGCCCGAGGCTTCGGTGGGAATGAAGCCGAAGAGCGCACCGCCCACGGCCACCGAGTTGTCGCCGCTGGCGATGGAGTTGGACCCCAGCGCGGTGGCGTCGAAGTTGGTCGCGCTGGCGC
>NZ_JAMBEP010000009.1 GCF_023374055.1 Luteimonas galliterrae
CGATGTCCTTCACCATCGTCTGGCCTAGCGCGTTGGTTTGCTGCTCCGGCAACCCACACCCTTCGTACCAACGCGTGGTTTCGGTGTGCCCCAGCGCATTGGTCACGCTCGCCAGATAGGCGCCCGAGGGCGTGTAACCGTAGGTGGTGACGTTGTCCGGACTGCCCGCTGCACTGACGGTCTTGGTTTTAGGGTGGCCGAACTCGCCATAGGTATAGCTCTCCCTGATGCGGTATTTCGGCTGATCCGGTTCGATCGTCGTGGATTTGAGCAATCCGTTGGCGTAGTACTCGTTCGCGATAGTGCGCAAGGTGTAGCCGACCCCAGGTTTGGGTTCGTTTGCCGTCCATTCCACAGTCGGCAGACCCAATACATAACCGCCCACGCCAGTCGGATCCGCAGGATCGTGATGTTCGAAAATGCGCTCGGTCACGGTCGTAGAGCCCGCGGCGACGACGATCTGGGTTTTGGGCAACCCGTAGTTGTCCGGGTCGTAACCAATCGTTCTCGTGCTGCGGCTCAGCGGCTGATAGCTTTCGCCCTGACCGCCGCATTGCTGCGCACCGTCGTAGGCCTGCGTCAAGCAGGCGAACAAGCTGCCGGCCGTGGCCGCAGGCGCATCGCTGCTCACTTCGTAAATCGTCGCCGTGCTGGCATCCAGTTGCCGACGCCAGGTGCCGGGCATCTTGCCGGCATGCGCGCTGTAGCGCTGCCCGCCGTGGCTGATCCGGATTGGTTCCTTCGGTTCGCCCCAGACCATCGCGGTAGAACTCAGCAAGCTGCCCGCCAACGGATAAGCCTTAAAAGTCGCATCGTAGGCCGGTGCAGTGTCGTAACGCTCGACGCGCAGGCTATTGACCATGCCGCTGGAGGTGGGCGTCGAACGCTTTGCGATGTGCCGATCGATACCCAGCGATACACCGTTGCGAACATCCGTTATCGATTTGCCGTAAAGGTAATGCGTAGTGGCGTACAGCGGCGCATTGCCCGCATCATGGCCGGTGTCGTTGCGCAATCGCGCCACCGCCGCCGCCGTGCTGGGCCGGCTCCACAGCGGATACGGCAGGTCGATGTCCGCTTGCGTCCAGGGATGATCGGGCGAGGTCAGGCTCGATCGCGGAGCGTAGTCCAACTCGGTGCGCGCACCCAGGCCATCGGTCACCGCCACCAGCAGATTCGCTTGCGGCTCGTCGGTCGTCTCCGGCTCGCCTATCAGCCAACGCCCGCGTACATGGTCGTAGAACATCAGCTCGTCGCGGCCGTCGTGGTCTACGTCCAGTTGCATCAGGCGCGCGGCCAGTCCGTACTGATGCTGCGCATAAGTGTCGAGCATGGCCGGCGACTGGTCCGATTTTTCCCATTGGGTGTGATTAAGACTGACATAGTTCGCCTCCCAGCCCGGCCAGCCCGTCAGCGGTGCCGACGGCACCAGCTTGTCGATGTTCAACCCCATCAGGGTCTCGGCTTCGGACAATCCGCCGCCGTGGCGTCCCAGCCGCCATACCGGAGTGACCGCATACGTTCCGGCCATGCTGTCGCCCATCCAGCCGCCGCTCGGGGTGAAGGCCATACGCAGATAGCCCAGATCGGCCAGCCCATCGCCGTTGCCATCGCCGATCAGGCTGCTGGCGAATTCCATGCGCCAGCCGCGCGTGGCTGCGGTCGCCTTGGTCCAGGCTGATTTGAATAACTCCGCCTGTGCGATCGCCGGCATGCCCTGCACATAGCCGGTCTCCAGCAATTGCTTCTCGGCCGGATCCAGGTCGGTATCCCACAACCGGTGCGTGCTGCCCAAGTCGAAGGTGCCGTCGCCGCGGTTGAGATATACGAACACCGCGATCTTTTCGTAGGTTTGTTCGATCAGTTCGGTGCCGAATTCGGTGACGTCCTGGAACGAGCACCCGCGCGTGGGGAACTGCACCTGTTGATTCACCACCTGGCCGTAGTGGCAAGCCAGCAGGTCCACCATCAGCACGTCGGTCAAGCCGTCGCCGTTGACATCGCCGGTGCGCATTTCGCTGGGGCCGCCGCCCACCATCAGCGCGTCCGGACTGCCCCAGTCGGTCAGCCGGCCATCGCGCACCGCCAAACCATCGGCCATCATGCCGCCGTCGGGATTAGATGGACTGGAGCGTTGATGCGCGCTGTAGCGCCCTTGCGAGTTGCCGGCACGCTGCCAGCGCATGAAGTATTCGTACGGCAATCCGGTCGGGCCGTAGGTCAGGCCGGTGCCGATCTCGTAAGTGAAGGCGTTGTAGGTCGTCTCCCCGATGAGCTTTTCGGCCCACACTTTTTCGCGCTGTTTGGGCCAATAGCCGGCCAGCTGCGGATTGTTGGGATCTTTGGGATACGGATCGTCCACCGCCCCGGCCGGCACGTTCGGCTCGATGCCGCCCAGCGTGATCTGCGCCACATGGGGGTGGGTGCGGCGCAGGAACGATTGCCGGCCGTCGCCGTGCAGATCCAGCACCAGATAGCTGTCTTTGGCGTGGCATGGGATCGGATTACCCGCCAGTCCACCGTCGGTAGCCGGATAGCCGCCTTGGCTAAGATCGATGCCGTGCCCGGGCACGTTCAAGCCGTAGTACATGTGACCGCTCACCCAACTCACCGGATCGGAGTGAGCGCCGTAGTACATCGGCATGGCCTTGCCGGCGGCCGCCGCGTAATTGGCGTCGGACTTGCAGAACATCACGTCGGTCAACGCATCGCCATTCA
>NZ_JAMBEP010000010.1 GCF_023374055.1 Luteimonas galliterrae
TCGCCCCGTTCAAGCACAACGGGTCGGCCTGCGTCCAACTCACCGGCGCATGTCGGCCGTCTTGGCCTAACGTCTGCCGGCAGCGGCTGATCTCGCCGCCAGCGCTAAGCGAAAACCCCACGCCCAAACCACCGTATCCGTCGCCGCCGTAGCCCACGCTGAGCGCCGGCTGCAGCCCGCCCACGCCTGGCACCACCTTCAATTGCGTAGTCCAGTTGGCGCCGCCGGAAGCGCCTACCGACACCGCTCCCTCCAAGGTGCCGATTACATCGACACTCTTTACCGGCAAAACTTCGCCGGCCGGCGGCGAGCCTTGGGGTGGTCCCTCCGCCCAGGCTGCAAGCATGCCGCAGGCGATGCCTAGCGCGGCCAAGAGGCCTAGCCCGAGCTTGGTTCCGCTTCGCCGCCACCGGTTCCCCGAACCGGCCAAGCCGGCACCCGCCATTCCCAAACAAGAGAACGCCCGCGCAATTTTGCTTTTCATAGATCCGCCGCTGTTGGAGCTCAACAAGACGGAAAAATGTGACGGCGGTGGACATTTTGGCCGGCTCGCCTCACCCGACCGAGCCCTTACCCCGATCGCTACGTGCGCTCGCCGACTTATTCGGCGCTGTCAACGGCCACCGGATCTACCGGCATGGGCGCAGCTGGCAGGCTTCCCCAGGCGGTGACGCCGACGTCGTTACGCCGGTTACCTCTTGGACGGCTTCATCACCGCCGCGGCGTTGGTGCCCAGGAATATCCAGTTGGCGCCGGTGGGCTTGATACTGCCGGCAAGCTGGCTCCAGATATCGCGCCCCACCGCGCTGGGCAGGCTGCTGTACGTCGAATGCAAGAACCAACTGGACGCGCAGCTCAGCTACACGTTCGAGACAGGCAGGTTCGACGGCGCGATGCTGCTGTTCCAGGCCAGCAACTCACCGACGAGGCGTATCGCACCTACGCGGGCACGAAGGACCGTCCGCTCGAGAACATCGAGTAGGGCCGGACTTATCTGTTGGGGGTGAGCTACAAGTTCTGAACTTCCGTCCTGGCGGCTGCAAAAGAAAAAGCCGACGTATGCCGGTTTTTTCTTTGCGCAACAAGAGTAGACGGTCATTCCAAGCGGTGCGGTCTTGACTTACGTGTGATGAGTATCGCTCGCTCAACTCATCCTACGGGCCACGCGGGCTACAACAGAAGTGGTCGCTTGCAGTGGCGAGGCGAAACCCGCAATGAATTCCGCCACACGACACTTGCACTCGATGGCGGAAACGCCTGGGGCGACGGCTCCGCCGTACGGTACTCGGTAGCTTGCATGCCGATCCAATCCTTCGTCAACCAAGCCTAATCTGGCTGCCAAGCAGACACTTCCTTAAGCAGCCAACCGAGCAATAAGCCGATCAATGCGGCGGGGCTGCGACATTGTAGATACTTACATAGGTGATGCCGGGCTCAACGTCCTCCACCGTTATTTTAAAGGCATGAGATGTTGTAGTTAGGCTGTCACCCTGCTTTCTTAATTGCTCGCCAAATTTCGCCGCTCCAGCCGCATCAGATCCAAAATCAAAATGCAAATCATATCCTTGGGTATTAGGGAAGGTGTCTGTCAGCTTTTTCCAAAGCGCTCGTGTATTAGCTACGGACGCATATTGCCTCTCCAAAATAACGAAGGCATTTGTTTGATTTGCATTAACCTCCGCGATCTTCTTCCCATCTGCTATTAGATGTCTGGCTGGGCTCACTTCATAAAGGATAGCTTCACTTCGCTTCGTAGGTTGTATGGTCTTTATGTGCAACGTGTTGTTTTCCGCAGCCTTGGCGATCGCTTCACTTGGTTGATAGAGACGCCTTCCCCAAGCCCATCCGCCTACGGGTCTTCTGCCTCCTCCTGCCTTTGACGCCGCACGTAATCCACCAGCGCCCTTGTTTGCAGGATTGGCATTGCCGAACCCGACCGCGTCCGCGGCCACTTCAGTTCGGTCGGCCATATTGCCCAGGTACTGGCTGCTGATTCCCATAGCCTGTGCTTCCCGGGACATCTCGCGCCACAGCAGGTATTCCTCTACATTGTCGAAAGGCGCGGCCATTCCGGCGCGTTCGTAATTGCCCTTGTCGCGCATATAGGCTTGAACGTAGAACTTTTCCTCTGACGTCATTTCGCTCACCGTTTTCTGGCTGAGCGGCTTATTACGCAACTCATAGCGTGCCCGCATGACTGCCAAGGCATTTCCTACAAGTATCCCTGTGAACGCGCTGCCAAGCCCACCACCATTGGCGAGGTAGGTGCCTCCCCCTGTGGTCGCATCGTCCAGTTCTTGCGCTTTGCGCTCGACGAACTCCTCGCCGCCCTCGGTCAGCCCCGATTCGTTCTTTTCCGGCGCATGCCCGGTCGGATCGGAGAACGCCACCGGGCTATTGTCGACGTAGGTGCGCCGGTTCCAACTGAGCGGGTTGGCCGGATCGGGAACGACGCCATCCGGTTGCAGGAACTGCATCGCGGCCGGGTCGTAATAGCGCGCCTGCATATCGATCAGGCCGCTGATGCCGGGCGCTGTGGCGCCGCGCTGACGGCGTTCGTGGGTACCGGTGTAGCCGCTGTTGGGCAGCTTCAGCTCGTCCTTGGGCGCGGCCTTGAACGCCAACCAGTTATTCGGATCGCGCTCGTCGCCCCACACGCCGTAGCTGCGCCGGTCCTTGACCTTGCCGGCGG
>NZ_JAMBEP010000011.1 GCF_023374055.1 Luteimonas galliterrae
TGTAACCGTAGGTGGTGACGTTGTCCGGACTGCCCGCTGCACTGACGGTCTTGGTTTTAGGGTGGCCGAACTCGCCATAGGTATAGCTCTCCCTGATGCGGTATTTCGGCTGATCCGGTTCGATCGTGGTGGAGGCGAGCTGGCCGTTGGCGTAGTAACTATTCAGCGTCGTGCGCAAGGTGTAGCCGGCCCCAGGCTTGGGTTCGTTGGCGACCCATACCGTCGTAGGCAAGCCCAGCACATAACCGCCAGGACCGTCCGGACTCGCCGAATCGTGATGCTCGAACGCGCGTTCGCTGACCGTGGTCGATCCCGACGCGACCACGACCTCGGTTTTCGGCAAGCCGTAGTTGTCCGGATCGTAAGCGATCGATGTCGTGCTATGGCTTAGCGGTTTAAAGCTTTCACCCTGGCCGCCGCATTGCTGCGCACCGTCGTAGACCTGCGTCAAGCAGGCGAACAAGCTGCCGGCCGTGGCCGCGGGCGCATCGCTGCTCACCTCGTAGATCGTCGCCGTGCTGGCGTCCAGTTGCCGCCGCCAAGTGCCCGGCGCATTGCCGGCATGCGCGCTGTAGCGCTGCCCGCCGTGGCTGATCCGCACCGGTTCCTTCGGCTCGCCCCAGACCATCGCGGTAGAACTCAGCAAGCTACCCGCCAGCGGGTAGGCTTTGAAGGCAGCGTCATAGACTGGCGCGGTGTCGTAACGTTCGACACGCAAGCTGTTGACCATTCCGCTGGGCGTGGAGGTCGAGGTCTTGGCGATATGGCGGTCGATCCCCAAGGACGCGCCATGGCGCACATCAACCACCGTTTTGCCGTACAGATAGTGCGTGGTGGCGTACGCCGGCGCATTGCCCGCATCCTGACCCGTATCGTTGCGCAGCCGCGCCACCGCCGCCGCCGCGCTGGGCCGGCTCCACAGCGGATAAGGCAGATCGATGTCCGCCTGCGTCCAGGGATGGTCGGGCGAGGTCAGGCTTGATTGCGGGGCGTAGTCCAACTCGGTACGCGCGCCCAGGCCATCGGTGACCGCGACGAGCAGATTCGGTTGCGGCTCGTCGGTCGCCTCCGGCGTGGCCATCAACCAGCGCCCGTGCACATGGTCGTAGATCATCACTTCGTCGCGACCGTCGTGGTCCACGTCCATCGGCATCAGGCGCGCGGCCAGCCCGTACTCGTGCTGCGCGTAAGGATCCAGCGTGGCCGGCGATTGCTCCGGCTTTTCCCATTGCGTGTGGTTAAGACTGTAATAGTTCGCCTCCCAACCCGGCCAACCGTCCAGCATCGCCGAGGGCAACAGCTTGTCGACGTTCACCCCCATCGGCGTCTCGGCTTCGGACAACCCGCCGCCATGGCGGCCCAACCGCCACACCGGCAGCATCGTGTAGCTGCCGGCCATGCTGTCGCCCAGCCAGCCGCCGCTGGGCGTAAAAGCCATGCGCAAGTAGCCCAGGTCCGCCAGGCCGTCGCCGTTGCCGTCGCCGACCAGACTGCTGGCGAACTCCATCCGCCAGCCGCGCGTGGCCGCGGTCGCCTTGGTCCAGGCCGACCGGAACAAAGCCTCCTGGTCGATCGCATCCATGCCTTTGACATAACCTTGCTCCAGCAATTGCTTCTCCGCCGGCTCCAAGTCCGTGTCCCACAGCTTGTGCGCACTGCCCGGATAGAACGTGCCGTCGCCGCGGTTGAGGTACACGAACACCGCGATCTTTTCGTAGGTCTGCTCGATCAGTTCCCGACCGAACTCCTCCACATCCTGGAACGAGCATCCGCGAACGGGGAATACGACCTGCTGGTTCAGGACCTGGCCGTAGTGGCAAGCCAGCAGATCCACCATCAGCACGTCGGTCAGACCGTCGCCATTGACATCGCCCGTGCGCATTTCGCTGGGGCCGCCGCCCACCATCAACGTGTCCGGACTGCCCCAGTCGGTCAGCCGGCCATCGCGTTTGGCCAGAGCGTCCGCCATCACCCCGCCATCCGAATCCGACGCCTTGGAACGCTGGTGCGCGCTATAACGCCCTTGCGAGTTGCCGGCGCGCTGCCAGCGCATGAAGTATTCGTACGGCAATCCGGTCGGGTGATAGGTGAGGCCCGTGCCGACTTCGTAGGTGAAGGCGTTGTACGTCGACTCGCCGATGAGCTTTTCGGCCCACACCTTCTCGCGCTGCTTATGCCAATAATTGGTCAACTGCGTATTGTTGGGATCCCTGGGATAAGGGTCGTTCACCACACCGTCCGGCACGTTCGGCTCGATGCCGCCCAGGGTGATCTGCGCCACATGCGGATGGGTGCGATGCAGGAACGACTGCCGGCCGTCGCCGTGCAGGTCCATGACCAAATAACTGTCCTTGGCATGGCACGGGATCGGATTGCCCGCCAGCCCGTTATGGGTCGCCGGGTAACCGCCCTGGCTCAGATCGATGCCGTGCCCGGGTACGTTCAAGCCGTAGTACAGATGACCGCTCACCCAACTCACCGGATCGGAGTGAGCGCCGTAGTACATCGGCATGGCCTTGCCGGCGGCCGCCGCGTAATTGGCGTCGGACTTGCAGAACATCACGTCGGTCAACGCATCGCCATTCA